>NZ_UBIZ01000458.1:0-58334 GCF_900465275.1 Parafrankia sp. Ea1.12
GGCCCCACCCCCGCCCGCCGCCGAGCCCGGCGAAGGCTCCCCGACCGCCTGTCACCGGCCGCTGCCCGGCTTCCCCGGGGCCCCGCAGGCCTGCCCACGGTGGGTCTCTCCCGGCGAGTTCCGGCGACGTTGGCAGGCCTCCGGGCCGGCGAAAGGTTGCTGTTGCCAATTTGCGTGCCACGCACGTGACCGGACCGCAAAGGCGCCCGTTCCCGGGGCCGACACGATCGACCGGACAGAGTTGGCAGGGAGATCAGTTCGGCCCGGTTGTGGCCCCGGCGCCGGTCGGCGCGGCCGCCGGCCGGCTGTGGGACGCGGTGACCGCCTGGGCCGGGCTTCCCCACCTCTACCGAGCTGCAACGGCCGAAGTCCGCCGCGGAACAGGGGCACATCGCGACCGTGTTCGAGCCCTACGCCCGCGCCCGAGCCCACGACCTGCCGACCGCGGCGCGCGAAGGAACGGTTGGTGGCTGACGAACCGGAGCCGCCCGCCAGGGCTCGCCTCACCTACCTCCAGGACGAACGGGAGCTGCTCGACGGCTGGCTCGAGTTCCACCGGTCGACCCTGTTGGCGAAGTGCGACGGGCTGAGCGACGACCTGCGCAGAGCCAGGCCGGTGGTCACGTCGCCGCTGTCCCTGCACGGCCTGCTCTGCCACCTGGCGGAGACCGAGCGGAACTGGTTCAGCCGGATCCTGGAGGCGAAGCCCGACCTGGGACGGATCTGGTACGACCCGGCGGTCGCGGGCAGTCCGCATCCGGGAGTAGGCCCGGCACAACGGCCACGCGGACATGATCCGAGAGCTCCTCGACAGCACCGTAGGTCTCTGACCGCCTCTGGTAACCGCCCGGGTACGGGCGTTGACAGGCCGGGCGCCGCGGCCGACAGTTGCCGCTATGCCCGCCGACGTGACCCCGGAGCGCCTGTCGAGAACGGCCTACGACAAGGAGCTGGCCCGGCTGCAGACCGAGCTGGTGCGAATGCAGGAATGGATCGTCCACTCCGGGCGGCGGGTCGCCGTCATCATGGAGGGCCGGGACACCGCCGGCAAGGGCGGCGTCATCAAACGCATCACCGAACGTCTCAACCCCCGCCATTTCCGGGTCGTCGCCCTCGGCACGCCGACCGAGCGGGAACGCACCCAATGGTACTTCCAGCGTTACATCACCCATCTGCCGGCGGGCGGCGAGATCGTGTTCTTCGACCGGAGCTGGTACAACCGCGCCGGGGTGGAACGGGTGATGGGATTCTGCACCGACGAGGAATACGAGGAGTTCCTGCGGACGTGCCCCCAGCTGGAGCGCGCGCTGGTCCGGTCGGGGCTGACCCTGGTCAAGTACTGGCTCTCGCTGAGCGACGCCGAGCAGGAGCGCCGGTTCGCGGACCGGATCAAGAACCCGGAGAAGCGCTGGAAGCTCTCCGACATGGACCTGCAGGCCCGTGCCCACTGGGTCGACTACGCCGAGGCCAAGGACGAGATGTTCGCCTACACCGACATCCGGCAGGCCCCGTGGTACGTGGTCGACGCGGACGACAAGCGCAGCGCCCGGCTGAACCTGATCAGCCACCTGCTGTCGACGGTGCCCTACGAGGCCCTCCCGTACCCCGCCGTCGACCTGCCGCCCCGCCAGGACCGGGCCTACAAGCGCCCGCCGATCGACAGCCAGACCTGGATCCCCCGCCGCTACGTCGTCGAGTAACCAGCCCGACCCGATCGCGGGACGAACCGAAATCCGGGCCCGGGCCCCGGGGCCGGGGTCACAAATAGAACTGCTCGTCGTTTAGTGTCCTTCTCGCTGTTTCGAGGGTGAATCGGGCCGGATCCGATTCTGAAACGGCGAGAAGGACGTCAAAAGGGCGAGTAGACGATGTGGCGTGTGACGGGCGCGCGATCAGGCCAGGCGCACGGGAACGAGCAGCAGATCCGTCAGCAGGTCGCGCAGAACCTCGTGGCCGTCCAGGCTGAGCACCGACTCCGGGTGGAACTGGAGCCCGGCGAAGGTCGGCCCACGCAACGCGTGCACCGCCTCGTCCCGCCGGTCGTCCGAATTGCCGGCGAGGTCCCGAACGCCCGCGGGGTCGCGGGCGAGTTGGACCACACCGTGGGGGGTGAGGATCTCGTCCTGGTCGAACTCCGCGGTGAACGTGGAGTAGAAACCGACCCGGCGCCGGTGGCCGAACAGGTCGATCTCGCGGGCCAGCCCCTGGTAGGTGGCCTCCCGGCGGCGCAGGCGCAGCCCGAGCAGGCCGGCGAGGAGCTGGTGGCCCAGGCAGATCGCGAGCATCGGCCGCCGCCGTGCCAGCAGGTCGGCCACGACACCGCGCATCGCTGCCATCCGGGGGTCGGCACGCACTGTTGGATCTCCCGGGCCGGGGCCGGGCACCACCAGATCGAATCGGGCGGTGTCCCCGGCCGAGTGCCACGGCCGCACGGTGACCGTCAGGCCGAGTGCGCGCAGCTGGTGGGCGAGCATCCCCGTGAAGGTGTCCTCGCCGTCGACGACGAGCGCCGACCTGCCGGCCAGCCCGGGGGCCGGGTTCGGCGCCGGGGCGCGTTCCGCCATCCAGAACCGGGCCAGGCCGAGGTTGCGGCCGGCGAGCACGGCGGCGATCTCCGGATCGGCTCCCAGCGGGACGCCCGCGCCGACGGGGTCAGCCACGTCCCTGACGGCGCCCGGGGCCGGGGCCGCGCCGGTGGCGGGCGGGCGCAGGCCCAGGGCGGCGAGCATCCCGGCGGCCTTGGTGTGTGTCTCCGCCGTCTCGCCGGCCGGGGTGGAGTGGCGGACGAGGGTCGCGCCGACCGGCACGCGCAGGTCGCCGCCGGGCGAGATCTCCGCGGTCCGGATCAGGATCGGCGCGTCGAGGGTCTGCGCGCCCGCCTCGTCCCGGCCGAGCAGGGCGAGCACGCCGGCGTAGTAACGCCGCCCGCGGCCCTCGTGCCGGGCGATCACCCGGAACGCGTTCTCCAGCGGGCTGCCGGTGACGGTCGGGGCGAACATCGTCTCGCGCAGTACCTCCCGGACGTCGAGGCAGCCCCGTCCGGCCAGCAGGTACTCGGTGTGGACGAGGTGCGACATCTCCTTGAGGTACGGCCCGAGCACCTGCCCGCCGTGCTCGGCGACCCGGGCCATCATCTTCAGCTCCTCGTCGAGCACCATGAACAGCTCGTCGATCTCCTTGCGGTCGGACAGGAACCGCAGCAGGGCGCCGCGGTCGGGCCCGGAGGCCGGCAGCCGGTGGGTGCCGGAGATCGGGTTCATCCGCACCAGCCCGGCGTCGACGCTGACGTGGCGTTCCGGGGTGGCCCCGACCAGGATGCGCGTTCCGGTGTGGACGAGGAACGTCCAGTAGGCGCCCCGTTCGCCGGTGAGCAGGCGGCGCAGCGCGGTGAGCGCGGCGGTCAGCGGCGGGCCCGCGATCGAGGCGGTGTAGGTGCGGTGGATGACGAAGTTCGCGCCCTCCCCGCGACCGATCTCGTCGCGGAGCACCTCGCCCACGATCTCGGCGTAACGCTCGTCACCGATGTCGAACCGCCCGCCGGTGGCGGTCACGGCACCCGCCGGCAGAGCCGCAAGGGCGGCCGGCAGCGGCACCCGCTCGTGCCCGTTGACCCGCAGGCACTCCAGCGGGGCGCCGTCGTCGACGCAGGCGAAGCCGCGTTCGACGATCTGCCGGAACGGCACGAGCGCCAGCGTGCGCGGCCCGGCCGGCCCCGGTGGCAGCGGGATGTCGGCCAGCCGGGAGGCGACCTCGACGTCCCCGGTGAGGACGTCGAGATGATCGGCGCCTTCGCGGCGGAGCAGCGCGAACGGGCCGGGGTCCCGGCCCGCGGTGAGCGCGCCGAGCAGGTGGCGGAGCAGTTCCATGGTCGTTTCCTTGGTCGCCGGGCGGTCGCCTGGACTCGGCGATCAGCCCTGCCCCGGGATGGGAAACAACGGCGGCCGCCGGGCAGGGCGGCCGCGGGAGAGATCTACGCGCGGTGGGAGTGGGCCGCCACTGTGACGGGCCACCAGAAGTTCATCCGCGCGAGCATGCGGGGCATGCTAGCCGACGGCGCGGACCCGCGCTCCGCGGTACCACCGCCGAGCGACTGGCGTCCGCGCGCCCACCGGGCCGTCAGGGCATTGGCGCCGCCGGATCCGGCAGGTCGACGAACTGTCGTGCCTGCAGGTTGAACAGCTCCTGGTAGATGCCGGGCCGCGTCATCAGCTCGGCGTGCGTGCCGTTGTCGACGACCAGGCCCTCGTCGAGGACGTAGATGCGGTCGGCGGTGCGCACGCTGGCCAGCCGGTGGGTGATCAGCAGGACCACCCTGTCCCGCCCCTGCTCGCGGATCAGGTCGAAGAGCGCCTGCTCGGCGCGGGCGTCGAGGGCCGCGGACGGCTCGTCCGCGATGAGGAACGGGGCGTCCCGGTAGACCGCCCGCGCGCAGGCGATCCGCTGCCACTGCCCGCCGGAGAGGTCGTGCCCCGAGTTGTACTGCCGGGCCAGCGAGGTGTCGTAGCCGTACGGCAGCTTCTCGATCACCTCGGCCGCGCCGGTGGCCGTCGCGGCCGGGATCACGCTGTCCGGGCCGTCCGCCGCGAGCCGGTCGATGTTCCCGACGGCGATGTTGAGCCGGGCCGACATCGGCCACTGTGTGTACTGCTGCGGGATCAGACCGACCCGTGCCCGGACGCTGTCCGGGTCGACCTGGGCCAGGTCGACCCCGTCCCAGCTGACCGTCCCCTCGTCCGGTTCGTACAGGCCCGCGAGGATCTTCGCGAGGGTGGACTTGCCGCTGCCGTTGGCGCCGACGAACGCGACGACCTGGCCGCGCCGCAGCTCGACGGTGACCCCGCGCAGCGCCGGGGTGTCGGTGTGCGGGTAGGTGTAGGTGGCGGCGTCGACCCGGACGACCGCCGGTTCGGCCGGCGCCATGTCGCCGCGTGGCGCCGGTACCCGGCGGGCCGCCTCCGCGATCCACGACCGGTACTCCCCGAAGTACAGGAAGTTCTCGAAGGCGCTGTTCAGGCTGTCGAGCGCCGAGGACAGCGCGCCTCGCCCGTTCCGGATGGCCAGGACCGCCGTGCCCGCGGCGGCGAGCGGCATGATCTCGGCGTTGAGCAGGAGGACCAGCGTCACGTACACGGCCCCCAGCGCGAGTCCGGACACGACCTCCCCGGTCAGCCGGTACAGCGCCTGGCCCCGGGCGACGCGCACCTGCTCGGCCTCGTTCTCCCGGGCCAGCGCGATGTACTCGTCCAGCAGGAAGCGGTTCAGGCCGAACGAGCGGATCTCCGCGGAGCAGTCCCGGTCGGTCATGTGGTTGCGCAGCATGAACTGACGCCGGATCTTGCGGATGCGCCCGAGCCAGGAGGCGTGCGCCAGCCGCGCCGAACGCGCCGTCGCCCAGCCGTCCGGCAGAATCGAGAGCACCAGCAGCGGCAGCAGGAGCGGGTGCAACACACCCAGGACGCTGCCGGCGGCGACCATCTGCACCCCCGAGGTGAACACGTTGACCGCGTTGTCGACGAGCTGACGCCCGCTGGCGGCACCCCGCTCGGCCGCATCAAGATCGTCGACGAACCGGGGGTCGTCGAAGGACATCACGGACGTCCGGGTGGCCAGGTCGAGTAGCCGCACGATCGAGACGCGGTCGACCCTGGGCCCGAAGCGGCTCTGCAGGAGGCTGGTGACCAGGGAGATCGCCGTCCGGACGACGCCGGCGCCGACGACGAGGACCAGCGCGGGAATCGCGTCGTGCAGCCGCTGCGGGGTCGGACCCTCGCTGAGCACCGCCGTCAGCGCGCCGGCGACGGCGAGCAGGCCGGCGGCCTCGACCAACCCGGACAGAACTCGCAGGCCGACCATGGTGACCAGGCCGATCCGGTCGGCCTCCCAGGCCAGTGACCAGGCCAGCCGGAGCAGCCCTGGCAGCCGCCGGGTCATCGCGAGCACGCCGGTCCGTTCCATTGTCCGGTCGTGCCGGCTCCATGGGCGTGGGGTGTCGTCGTCCTCCCTTCCATAGGTCAGTACCGGGTCACGTGCCTGCTCCGGTGCGCCGGTCCCCGGATCGGGCCCCTCGGGCGGTCGGGATCGGGCCTCTCGCTGCGCCGGAACGAGACTGATGGCGTCGGGATCTCGGTCCACCGGCACAGCCTGAGCGGCGAGGCGGCGATCCGCCCCGCCTTTGAAGGGGATTTGCTGTCTGGGTGATCAGGGTCCGTTCCCGCCCCAGTGGACGGCCGGCCTGTGCGACGGGAGTCAGCCGAGGTGTTGCCCGTACAGGTGAGCCACTGCCATCGCCATGAGCACCCTGCGCTCGGTCACCATGACCGCGCGGTACTCGTGCCAGTCCGGGTGCTCGCCGGCGGCGGCCCGGTAGTAGTCGACCAGGGCCTCGACCTCGGGGCCGTGTGGGTCCGCTCCCGGCCCGGTGAGGGTGACCGGGCCCTCCACGGTCGCCCACGACCGGCCGTCGGGGCTGGTGACCTCCAGCGCCGCCCAGGGCTTGCGGCGCAGGTTCGCCGTCTTGGCCCGGCCCTCCGTCATCGACACGTAGAGCACACCGGACTGCTCCTCGTAGAACGGCAGGACGGGCGACAGCTGCGGACGGCCGTCCGATCTGATCGTGGCCAGGACACCGAGCCGGCTCTGCGCGAGCAGCGCGTGCGGGTCGAACGGTGAGTCGGTCATGTCCTGACCAAACCGCGACCGGAGGTTCTCTGTTCCAGGCGAATCAGGCGCCGAGCGCGGTCATCTTCTCGTGCGCTGTGACGTCCGGCTCTTCGACAACTCCGACGACGGTTTCGACCTGTGGGCCTTCGCCAGCCCGTGTCATTCTCCGCGCTGAAGGCGAGCCTTTCTGCGAGCAACGGAAAGCCCGCGACCATCGGCGGCAGAACGGACGCCGTCGGGAACTGGCACCTCGGTGCCAGCCATCGGGTGAGCCTGGCACCTCAGATCAGGTTGGCGCGAGAATGACCATCTCCCATCTCAAGACGGAAAATCGGTGGAGGTTTCACATGCCCTTTCCACGATTACCGGGCAGGCGCGTCACCGCGCTGCTCGCCGCGGCGGCCTGCACGTCCGCGGTGCTCGCGGTCTGCGGCCCGGCCGCGACCGCGGCGCCCGGGGCGGGCGCCGGAGCGGGCGCCGGAGCGGGCGCCGTCGCGTCCCCGACGATCACCGAGCCGGCGGCTGGTAGCCACGGCTTCCCGTTCCAGGCGGAGGACCCGGCGCTCCTCGCCGCCAGGGGCTACGTGGAGCGGGAGTTCCTGTTCGGCGGCACGGCCACCGCCTACAACAGGAACGGCACATTCGGCTCGGATGGCAGATGGCAGGTGACACCGGGCACGCAGGCCCCCTACCAGAGCAGGATGCTGGTCCGTTATCCGTCGGACCCGGCGAAGTTCAACGGGACCGTCCTGGTCGAGTGGTTCAACGTCAGCGGCGGCATCGACGCGCAGGTGGACTGGACAACCATGCGCGACGAGATCCTGCGTTCCGGCTACGCCTACGTCGGCGTCTCCGCCCAGCAGCTCGGCGTCAACGCGACGGGAGCCTACCCCGGCCTCAAGGCCTGGGACCAGGCCCGGTACGGGACCCTCAGCCACCCCGGCGACCAGTACTCGTACGACATCTTCTCGCAGGCGGCGCAGGCGTTGCGCACTCCGAACGGACCGAATCCGCTCGGGAAACTCAAGTTCACGAAGCTGCTCGGCGTGGGTGAGTCGCAGTCCGCGATGCGCCTGACGACCTATGTCAACGCGGTGGCTCCGGTGGCCCGGGCGTACGACGGGTATCTCATCCACAGCAACATGGCGGCACCGCCCCCGCTGAACGCCGACCCGTCGGAGACGATGCCCAATCCGACCCTCATCCGTACCGATCTGAGGGTGCCGACCTTCGTCGTGCTGACCGAGACCGACATGACGCTCCATGTGACCGCCCGGCAGCCGGACTCGGCGACCGTGCACACCTGGGAGCTCGCCGGCACCTCCCATGCCGACCAGTGGCTCCTCACCACCGGGCAGCCCGTGTACGAGCGCATGTTCGGCAAGCCCGTTCCGCCTCGCGACTGCGGGGCCAATACACCGCCCATCAACGACGGCCCGGCGCACTACTCTCTGAACGCCGCCCTGTCGGCCGTGAACCGGTGGATGCGGGGCGGGCCCGCGCCGGCCACCGGCACGACCCTCAGCATGCAGGGCAACACGCCGGTCCGCGACCCGGCCACCGGGCTGGCCCGCGGTGGCATCCGGCTTCCGGACGTCGCGGTGCCCACCAGGACCCTGACCGGACAGCGCTTCGCCGAGGGTGCCGCAGCCCTGTTCTGCGGCCTGTTCGGCGCGACCGACCCGTGGAACGGCGACGCCGACCCCTGGGACACGCACAACGCGGGCGACCCGTCCAACCCGACCGCGCCGCAGACCGCGGAGCCGGTGCTTCGCCAGCTCTACCCGACCCACGCCGACTACGTGAACAAGGTGCGGGCGTCCGCGTGGACGTCGGTGTTCCGCGGGTTCCTGACACCCGCGGACGCCAGGACCATCGTCACCGCGGCTCAGAACTCCACTGTCGGCGGCTGACCGAGCCAGCGACAATCAGAAGCCCGACCTGCGGGCCGCCTCCGGCGCCGTCGACTCCCGGCCGGACCCGGGCTCGGCGCCGGAGGTGGCCGCGGTCACCGGGCGACCGTGTCGCTCACGCTGGAGCGTTCCATCATGCCGTTCGCGGTCTCGCCGTCCCAGGTGTAGCGGGCGATGGCCTGCTGCAGGTTCAGGCGCTGGGAGCCGATGTCCGCGCCCATCACCGCGAAGGTCGACAGGAGCGACTCGCCGTGGATCGTCGTCGTCCGGCCGTCCTCGGTCTCGAGGGTGACGGAGACATCCTCGCCGGTGGGCCGCAGCTCACGCAGCCAGGGCGCGTCCACGACGCGGGCCGGGATGAGCGCACCGTCGCCCTCGAAGAGGAAGCCCTCGTTGAAGGTCGCCTTGCCGTCGGCGCGCGGCGGGTAGAGGCACAGACCGAACGCGCGCCCGCTCGGGAACAGCGCCGACTGCCAGACGTGCCCGCGGAAGGTGGCGAGCCGGCGAACGCCCGCGCGGCGGATCCGCAGGCCACCGCCGTCGAGCTCGTGGACCTCGTCGTCGACCTGCAGGCTGCCGGTCACCCGGGAGAGCTGCTCGAAGCGGGGGCCGCCCATCAGGTCGCCCTCCTCCTGGGTGGCGAGGACCCGGCCGGCCTCCTCGAGGAGCGTGCCGCCCTCCCACGGCGGCACCGCGGACCTGATGTCCAGCTCGAGGCGCACCTCGACGGTCGGCCCGCCGGTGACGCCGCGCTTCCAGCCGCCGATCTGGCCTTCGGCGGAGGTCACCACCGCGGGGCCCTCCAGGTGCATCTTCCAGTGCCGATAGGGCTCGACCAGCTCGAAGGACAGCGGCCCCGCGCCCAGGACGCGGGCCTTCCCGTCCGCGCCCAGCGGGTCGTGCACCTTCCTGGGGCCGTACATGTTGAGCACCCGGCCGCCGGCGAACGCGATGTTCACCTGGATGTCGTGGGTGTCCCACTGGTCCGCGGCGGCCTCGATGCCGATTCGGGGTAATCCGAACTCGACGCCGTCGTCCCACACCCACGCGTTGACCGACTCGCGCATGTCCGGGTTGTCGGGCTGGGCGGGGAACACGTACTCGCGGTCGTCGCTCAGACCGCCGGTCAGGTCGATCGCCATGGTGTCTCCTCCACATCTCGGTCGGCCGGGCGCCCACGCGCCCGCGCCGCGGAACAGGTAGTCAGGTAGTAAAGCCCGGGGTCTCCCGGGCATCCACAGGCTTGCCGTTCTCGGTCGTGCCGGGGATCGGGCCCTCGGCCTGCCGCGACTCGTGGACGCCCAGCTCCTCGAGCAGCAGGCGGCGGGCCTGTGCGAAGCCCGGGTCGCCCACGGCGCGCGGGCGGGGCAGGCCGATCGGCCGGTCGAGCGAGATCCGGCCGTCGGTCAGCACGACGGCGCGGTCGGCGAGGACGACGGCCTCGTCGACGTCGTGGGTCACCAGGAGCACGGCCGGCCGGTGCCGGGCGCAGAGCTCGCCGATGAGCTCGCGCATCCTGATCCGGGTGAGCGCGTCGAGCGCGGCGAACGGTTCGTCGAGCAGGAGCAGCCGCGGCTCGCGCACCAGCGCCCGGGCCAGGGCGACCCGCTGGGCCTGGCCGCCGGAGAGCGTGGACGGCCAGGCGTCCGCCCATTCGGCCAGCCCGACCTCGGCGAGGGCGGCGCGGGCCGCCTCGCGCGCGCCGCGGCCACCCCGCTGCCCGACGACGACGTTGCGCCAGACCTTCTGCGACGGCACCAGCCGGGGCTCCTGGAAGACGACGGTGCGGGTGGGCGGCACCCAGACCGCGCCGTCGTCGGCGGCCTCGAGGCCGGCGAGGATGCGCAGCAGTGTGGTCTTGCCGCTGCCACTGGCACCGAGCAGCGCCACGAACTCGCCGGCGTGGATGGCGAGATCCACCCCGTCGAGCACCGGGCGTTCGAAGGTCTTACGGGCCGCCCGGACCTGTACGGCCAGCTCACCGCCGGCCTGCGCGCCGGTGCCCGGGCGTGGCGGCGCCGCCGGGCCCGCGCTCGTCGAGCGGCTCATCGGACGGCCAGGCCGCGGTGCCACGGCATCAGCAGGCGTTCGAGCACCCGGACCACCAGGTCCGACAGGAGCCCGAGCACGGCGTAGATGGCCAGCACCACCACCAGGACGTCGACCTGCTGCATCGACTGCGCCTGGTACATGAGGTAGCCGAGGCCGGCGCTGGAGTTGATCTGCTCGGCGGCGATGAGCGCGAGGACGGAGATCCCGAGGCAGTACCGCAGCCCGGTGAGGATCGACGGCAGCGCCAGCGGAATGATCACTGTGAGCACGAGCCGGGCCCCGCGCAGGCCGAACACCTCCATGGCCTCGATGACCCGGCGGTCCACGTTGCGGACGCCGTTGTAGGTGTTCAGGTACATCGGGAACAGCGTGGCGAGCGAGATCAGCAGCACCTTCGGCAGGTCGCCGATGCCGAGCCAGACGATGAACAGCGGCACGACCGCGAGGAAGGGAATGGTCCGCAGCATCTGCAGCACCGCGTCGAGCAGCTCCTCGCCGATCCGCCACAGGCCGGCGACGACACCGAACAGCAAACCGGCCGCCGCCCCGAACAGCGCCCCCCGCAGGGCCAGGCCGAGCGACACCGACACCTGGTGGAACAGCTCGTCCTCGCGCACCAGGTCACCGAAGGTCTCGACCATCCGCGGGGGTGAGACGAGAACGTCGGACGAGATCCAGCCCGCCTCGGTGCCCCACCACCACAGGCCGAACAGGATGAGGGGCAGCAGAGCGCGCAGCGCCAGTGACGCCCCGCGCCCGTGCGTGTGCCGCCGTGACGCCCGCGGGCGGACGAGGCCGGGCGCCGGCGGCAGGTCCGCCCCGGCGCCCGGAGCGGCGGCCGCCCCGGCCAGCCCAGGCCCCCCGCCGGCCAGGTCGGGCGCCCCGGCGCGGGACGCGCCCGAGGGCAGCAGGTCGGTCATGACGGACCAGGCCGGCCCTGGGCCACCGCGTTGATGATCGGGTTGTAACGGTCGTCGAAGACCGTCGACGTGTCGATCTTCGCCTTCAGCACGCCCTGATCGGCGAAGAAGTCCGCCTCGCGCTGGTGGGCGTCGGTGACCGTCCTGTCGATCGGCACGTAGCGCAGGGGCGCGAGGTCGATGAGGGCGCGGGCGACGGTGTCGTCCACCTTGTAGGTGGGCTTCACGATCGCGATGGCGGCGTCCGGGTGGGCGTTGTACCAGTCCTGCGCCTGCGCGAGCCGGCCGAGGAAGTCGCCGATGGCGTCGCTGAGCCCGGCGTCGGAGAGAGCGCCGTTCCGTGCGACCAGGTAGTTGACTCCGGGCAGCACACCCGTGCCGGTCATGAGGACCCGGTCGGTGCCCTTCGCCAGCATCATCGCCAGGGGCGGTCCCCCGCTGGCGATGACGTCGATGTCGCCGCGGTCGTAGGCGGCCTGCGCGCCCTGCTGGAGGTTCACCAGTTTCACGTCGTCGGTCGTGAGGCCGCCCTTCTCCAGCGCCTTCGCGACCAGGTACTGCGACACCGTGCCCTGGCTGTTGAGGATCGTCGCGCCCCGCAGGTCCGCGACGGACCGGATCGGCGAGTCCTTCTTCACGACCAGCGCGAAGTTCGACTTCGCCGGGTCGACGATCCGGGCGGCCCCGACGACCGTCACCGGGCTGTGCGCGGCCTGCGCGAACACCACCGGGGTCTCGCCCATCACCCCGAGGTCGACGTCCCCGCCGGTCTGCGCCGCGATCACCGTGGGGCCACCGCCCTGGAACTGGCTCCACTCGATCTTGTAGGGCGTGTCCTCCAGCTCGCCGGAGGCTTCCAGCACGGAGCGGACCCCGTTGACCTGGTCACCGAAACGCAGCGTGACGCCGGAGAGGTCGTTCGCCGCCGCCGCGGCCGTACCCGGCGCCGGCGCCGGCGCCGGGTCGCTCCCGCCGCAGGCCGCCGCGAGCAACCCGGCCAGGGCGAGGGGAACAACCACCAGCAGCCGTCGGGACCGGCGTCCGGTCGGACGGCCGATCATGAGGACTCGTAGCGGAACGGCCGGCGCGGGCGTAGCGTCACGGCCTGCGGGCAGTCGGCCCTCATCCCCCACGTGACCCCCTCGGCACCGGCTACACGAGCGCGCACCATTTCCCCCATCTCCGGTCGGGAAGCTTTGACGGCAGGATAATGTCATGAATACGGGTGGGTCCGCAATGGCGGAAGGCCTGGCCAGACGGCTCCGGGAACGCGAAAAGGCTTGCGGCCAACGAGGATGTCGTTGGCCGCAAGCCTTTTCAGGACCGCCAGGTCAGGTCGAGACGGACTCCTTCGTCGCCGGCTCCGCAGCCGGCGCCGCCGTCTCGGAGGCCGCCGCCTCGGGCGTCTCCGCCGCCGCCTCGGGCGTCTCCGCCGGCGCCTCGGCGGCGGCGGGCTCGGCCGCCGAGCTGGCGACCGCACCGTTCGCGGCCGCCGCGGCCGCCGCGGCCGCCGGGCCGGTGACGGCCTCGACCCCGGCCAGCCGGTCGCCGAGCTGGGCGAGGTCGTAGGACTGGCGGGCCATCCAGAACCGGAGGAAGCCGGTCAGGGAGTAACGCAGGAACAGCGCCGCCCCCACCACGCTCGCGACCACGCCGCCCAGGCCGAGCGCGAGGGCGTCGCGCTGGACGAGCGGGTCCCGGGTGCCGTGCGACATCGCGTACGCCGTCACGCCGAGAGCGGCGCCGACCACCAGTAACGCCACCCCGAGCCGTACCCACAGCTGAGGCCGGCCGGCCGCCGGATCGGGGATCTTCAACTCCCCGAGCTCGCGGACGAAGCGGTCCGCGCGCGCGTCAGTGGACGTCATGTGGAACTCCCCAGATAGAGGGCGGATAGTTCGGCGCGCAACTCGCTGTCAGGGGCGCCCTGGCGTTCGACCCGTCCACGCACCAGTACCGCCGCGTGGTCGGCGATACCGAGAACCGCGGCGGCGAACTGCTCCACCACCAGGACGGCGACGCCCTGCTGGGCGATCTCGGCCACCTGCTCGTAGAGACGGGCGACCACCAGCGGGGCCAGCCCCATGGACAGCTCGTCGAGGAGCAGGACGGCGGGGTCGGTGGCCAGCCCGCGGGCGAGGGCGAGCATCTGCTGCTCCCCGCCCGACATGCTTCCCGCGGCCTGGTTGGCACGCTTCGCGAGGATGGGGAACCGCGCGAACGCGATCTCCTCGATCTGCTCCCGGGAACGACCGGTGAAGGTCATCATCAGGAGGTTGTCCCGGACGGACAGGTTGGGGAAAACCCCACGCCCCTCCGGGATGAGGCAGACCCCCGCGCGCGCCAGGTCGCGGGGGTTCGCTCCGGTCATGTCGCGCCCGCCCAGCAGCAGCCGGCCCGACTCGGCCCGGTGCGTGCCGGCCGCGACTTTCAGCGTGGTCGTCTTGCCCGCGCCGTTCGGCCCGAGCAGGGCGACCACCTGACCCGCCGCGACGCTCAGGCTCACGCCGTGCAGGACGGTGATCTTCCCGTAGGCGGCGCGGACGTCCCGCAGTTCCAGGAGAGGTGTCATGCCGCGTCTCCCAGGTAGGCGGCCAGGACGAGCTCGTCGCGCCGGATCTCCTCCGGAGAGCCGGCGGCGATGACCTTGCCCAGGTCGAGCACGTACAGGTCGTCGCACACGCTCATGACCAGATCCATGTCGTGTTCGACGATGACCACGGTGGTCCCGTCGGCGGCGAGCGAGCGCAGCAGGTCGGCGAAGCGCTCGGTCTCCTCGGCGTCCTGCCCGGCGGCGGGCTCGTCGAGCAGGAGGAGCTTCGGCCGGACCGTCAGCGCCCGGGCCACCTCCACCAGCCGGGCGACGCCCGTCGGCAGCGTGTCGGCGGAGGTGTCCGCGATGCCGGTCAGGCCGAGCCTGTCCAGTACCTCGGGGACCAGGGTCGCCGCCTTGCGGCGCTCCGGGCCCAGCTCCGCGGCGACGAGGAGGTTGTCGCGCACGCTCAGCCGGCCGAACAGCTCCAGCCGCTGGAACGTCCGGGCCAGCCCGTGCTTGCTGCGCCGTGACGGGCCCAGCCGGGTGACGTCGTGGCCGTCGATGAACACCTGCCCGGACGACGGCCGGCGCAGCCCGGAGATCACGTCGAACAGCGTGCTCTTGCCGGCCCCGTTGGGCCCGATCAGCCCGGTGACCCGCCCCTTCTCGGCCGCGATGGCGACGCCGTCGAGGGCGCGAACGCCCCCGAAGGCGACCGTCACGTTCTTAACCTCCAGCAATGCCACGGGCCAGCACCTCCTCGTCCTCGCGACGCCAGGCCCGGCGCACGCCCCACCATTCGACGGGGACGTCCGACTCGACGGGCTTCGCCTCCCGGACCTGCGCGTAGGTCTGGGCCGCGACGATCAGGACCAGCGCCAGGCTGAAGGTCAGCCAGCCGTCGAGCACGTCGCCGAGCTGGAGAACCCAGAGCACGACGAGCACGCCGATGAGCCCGGCCAGGACGGGCTTGTTCCGGCCGAGCGGCTCGGCGCCGGCGCGCATCTCGGGGACGGCACCGTCGGGGTTCCGCGCGAGCCCGAGCCCGGCGAGGCCGGGCAGCACCGAGGTGATGTTCTGCGCGAACGTCCCCGCTGCGGAGATCACGGGGAAAGATCCGCCCAGTGCGGCCCCCGAGAACAGGCCGTTGCCCACCGAGGTGAGGCCGCCGATCACGGCGATCAGGAACAGCGGCAGGCCGGCGACGAGACCGAACTGCTCGGCGGTGACCGACCGCTGCTGCATGCCGTACAGCGCCCCACCGAGGCCCGCGATGCCCGCGGACATCGCGAAGACCGCCACCTTGGACCGCAGCAGGTTGCCACCGAGGGTGGCGTAGGCCGCCTCGCTGTCCCGCAGCGCGATGAGCTGACGGCCGAACCTGCCACGACGCAGCCACGCCACCGCCAGGGTGGTGAGCGCGAGCCAGACCGCGGAGAACACCATCAGCTCGGAGCCACTGTCCAGATGCCAGCCGAACAGCGACGGCCCGGACACGTCGACCGTTCCCCCGTCGTACAGCGAGATCTTCGCCCCGAACAGGTCGAACGCGGGAAGGGTGAAGATCCACCGGTCGAGGATGACCGCGAAGGCCGCCGTACCCAGCGCCAGGTACACGCCGGAGAGCCGCAGTGCCGGCAGCGCGACCAGCGCACCGGCCGCCCCCGAGATCACCACGGTGGCCGCGAGCGCCCAGATCCCGCCGTCGGCGCCCATGTGCGCCCAGACCGCGGCGCCGATGCCGGCCATGCTGAGCTGGCACAGCGAGATCTGCCCGGCGTAACCCGCGAGCGGGACGTAGGACAGCGCGATCACACCGAACGAGAAGATCGTCCCGTAGGTGATCAGGTCGCCCTCGCCCAGGACCGAGGCCAGCACGACCCCGAACACCACGATCACCCCGGCGAACACGAGAGTCCCCCGGATCGACGGGACGGCGACCGGGCGGGCCTTCGTGTCCCGCCCGCGCAGCCGGCGGTGCGGGAAGACCAGCAGCGCCAGGAACAGCAGCAACGCGGGCGCCGCGAGCCGCAGCCCCGGCAGGTAGTCGTTGCTCGGGAGGTACCCGGTCAGGTAGCTCTCCAGGCACCCGACGACGACCGCGCCGAGGAAGGTCAGCGGCAGGCTGCGCAGCCGCCCGAAGATGGCCGCCGTGTAGGCGCTGACGATCAGCAGCGAGAGCTGGCCGGCGTCCAGGGAGACCGACGGCGCGATGAGGATGCCGCCGATCGCCGCCAGCTGGGTGCCGAGGATCCAGGCGACCTGGTTCGAGCGGACCGGGTTGGCGCCGGTGAGGCCCACCAGCGCCCGGTCGTCGACACTCGCCCGCATCTCCGCGCCGATGCGCGTCCCGTAGAGCAGGACGCGCAGGCCGACCGCGACCGCCACCGCGACGATCATCGTCAGGGCCTGGTGCCAGGTGATCGTGGCGGGCCCGATGTCGATCGCGCCCTGGTCAGCGAAGAAGGTCGGCAGCGACCGCGCCTCGTTCGGGTCCCAGATCCACCGGGCGACCGCGATGAGACCGCTCAGCATCGCGACCGTCATCACCAGGCGTTCGGCCTCGCCCAGGCCCTGGACCGGCCGGAGCACCACCCGTTCGACCAGGAGGCCGAAACCGGGCGCGAGCACGGCCAGCACCAGGACCAGCGCGATCGGTACCGGCAGCCCCCAGCCCTCGGTGAGCTGCCAGTACACGAACGCGGCCATCATGCCCGCGGCACCGTGCGCGAAGTTGAACACGCCGGTGGTGGTGTAGGTGAGCACCAGACCGCTGCCGATGATGGCGTAGATCGCGGCGGTGCTCAGCCCCACAATCCCGAAAGTGAACAGCTGTTCCATTTACTTGAGGTCGCTCAGGCTCTTGCCGACGCTGGCGAGGGTGAGCGGCGTGCCGTACGAGCCCGTGTACTTGACGGAAGGGGCATCGCAGCGGAACGCACCGGTGTCAGGCTCGAAGTCCGCGGGCTTCCAGCCGTCCGCGCTCGCCTGCACGACGTTGAAGCACTTCAGCGGCGCGTCGGCCTTGGTGATGTCGACCGAGGCCTGCAGGCCACCGGCAGTCCATTCGGTCTGCTCGCGCGCCGTGTCGTAGAGGCACTTGCGGGTGAGGTCGTCCCCGCACTCCTTGGCCGACTCCGCGAACAGCAGCCAGGACGAGAAGGCGCGCAGTGCCGGGAAGGTGACCTCCGCGTCGGGCGCGTACTCCTTGTAGAGGTCCAGGACCTTCTGGACGGCGGGGGCCTCGTCCGCCACCTCGAGAGGCGCGACCCCGCTGAGGTCGGCCAGGTTGTTCTGGGTGCTGATGGCGTCGCCGGCGAGCTCCACGAACGCGGATCCGTAGGCGTTGCTGTTGGCGTCGATCCAGTCGAGCTTGTAGTCGATCGACGACAGCACCTGCTCGAGCTTCGCGAGGCTGCGGAAGTCGCCCTGGAAGACCAGGCCCTTCACGCCCTTGCTCTTGAGCGCCTGGGCGTAGGGCGTCCAGTCCGAGACGCCGGCCGCCGGGTAGAGGTCGTTGTAGGCGACCGTCCCGCCGGCCTTCTGCACGGCCTCCACCGTCTGGTCCCCGATGACCTTGGTCACCGGGGAGTCACCGGCGATGATGCCGACCGCACCGGCGGAGGCCGGGTAGGCCTCCTTCAGCAGCCAGTTGAAGTAACCGGCGTAGCGGATGTAGGAGTGCCCGGCGCCGATCGCGTCGATCTGCAGGTCCGAGCCGATGTTCTCCGGCTGGCTCGTCTGCGCGGGGATGTCGGGGAGCAGGCACTTGAGGCGCTCTTCCACGCCGCCGGCGTCGAGCGCGCTGCCACCGCCGACGATCGCGAAGTCCTCGCGGCAGGACTCGATCATCCGCTGGCGGGTCTCGAAGATCTTCGAGTCCCGCAGGTTGTAGGCGATCTTGCGTCCGTTGATGCCGCCGGCCTCGTTGCACCAGGAGGTGAACACCTTGGCGGCGTCGTCGAACTCAGAGTTCTTGGTGAAGCCGACGTCACTGAAGACACCGACGCTGATCTCGCTCGCGGTCACGCCCTGAGCGGGCGCACCCTTCGGGTCGCCGGTGCCACAGACGTCCTTCAGGTCGCCGAAGTCACCCGCTGCGGCGGCCGTGGACCCCTGGGTGGCGGGAGTGTCCTCACTCCCTAATTCGCCGCCCGAGTCGCGGCCACATCCTGCGACGAAGACGGTCACCGCTGCGAGGGCAGCGACGGCCGCGACAGTTCTACGGGGTCTCACGGATCTCCTCCTCTTGCTATCCCGACCGGCCGCATCGCCTGGATGCGACCTGGTCGCCCGGGTCCTACCTGGGCGGCCGGACAACGCGGATCAACCGAGTCCGGTCGGGCTGGGCATGCTGGAGCAACCGAATCGCTGCCGGAAACCGGCGAGCGCGCACCGCGGAAACCACGACGACACACCGGCCCACCGCTGGACGGCACGACGTACCCGCGGTTCGCGGACGAGCGTATCGCCCCACCGAGAACAGCGTTGCCGCTGTCGGCCGGCGATCAGGCCGCGGGACCGGCGGGGCCAGGGGGACGAGGCCGCTGGTTCCGCTCCCCGCCGGCCCTTGGTCGGGCGTGACATTCGCGTTTCCGATTCTTCTCGCGCGCCGTGGCGGTGCCCCGAATCTCATCACCCGAACGGCTTTGATGCAGCGCTGCCAGCCCTGCCCCGGCCGATCATGATGAGGTAAGTGTCACTGCCAGTTTCCGGAAGGCTCCTTCTCGGTGAGAGGAAACTATCGGCTCCGACCGCGAGAATCAAACCCGCCCCCATGGGTCCCGACCGGGGGCCGAGGCCGCCCGCGGGCCCGCCCCACCGGCCAGCCCGCGCGCGGGCACGCCGCCTGCGCCGGCCGTCCCCCCGCCTCCCTGGGCGACACCTGGGATACGACTGTCACGCTAGCCGACCGGCTAGACATCGATGTCGCCCCGGGGGTCGGCCGACGCCCGGCGGCCGGGGGCCGCACCGGTGGCCCGACGGATCCAGATCTTGACTTCCAGTCAGCAGGAACTTCGCTCTCGCGCTGGGCCGGGCAGAGCCGCCCTGACCTGGGAAGGCCTACCGGCCAAGCAGCGATGGGACGTCCGCGGCACGCGGGCCGCGGCCCGCCAGGCCGTAACGGCCACCCGCCCCGGGGCGCGGCGGCGACAGCCGCCGAACGGTGTCAGGAGCCGACCGCGGGCCGTCGCGCGACCGCCACGACGTCCGCTAGGTGGCGAACCTCACAAATCATTCGAACCATGTCGATCTCGCCACGGGCCGGGCGACCAGCCTCTCCACTCACCGCGCGCCGGGCGACCGGCTTCGCCTCGCACCACGAGCTGGGCGACCGGCCTTCCCGCTCACCACACCCCGGGTGCGCGGCCGCGGGCCTGGCAGGTTTTACAGCGGGGGCAACGGTCTGTCAAGACTCGGTGGGGACCGGAGTGTCGTGCTGAAACGGGCAGCGGAGCCCCGTTAGGAGGCAGTCGACCAAGACAAGTCCCCTGCTCCAGGAGCTCCGCTGTCCATCGAATCTGTCACGCGTGTTGTCCGTGTCGCCGGGGGCCGGTTCGCGCCGGGCCACCTCGGTGAGCTCACCCGCCAGGTCCCCTTCGAGTTGGTCGACGCCGCGCTGGCCGAGACCGGGAAGATCCAGAAAAGGGTCCGGGGCCTGCCGGCCCGGTCGGGGTCTACCTGCTGCTTGCCGGTGTGCTCCATGCCGACACCGGCTGGCCGGGGGTGTGGCGTGAGCTGGTCGGCGGGATCAGGAAGGGGATGCCGGTAGCGTCCCCGTCGGCGTCGTCGATGGCCGCCTCGCGCCGCCGGCTGGGCGTCGCGCCACTGCGCGGCCTGTTCGAGGCGGTGCGTGGGGCGGTCGCGGCGGGCTGGACGGGGTCGGTGTGGTGGCACGGCCGGCTGGTCTGCGCGCTCGACGGGACACAGGTCGTCGTGCCGGACACCGACGAGAACAAGACCGTCTACCGCAAGGGCGGCGGCAACCACGGCGGGACCGGCTACCCGCTGGTCCGCCTCGTCGTGCTGATCGCCTGCGGCACCCGCGGGGTGATCGACGCGGTGTTCGCACCGACGTCCGACGGCGAGCCGACCTGCGCGACCCGCCTCCTCAGCAGCCTGCGTGCCGGGATGATCGTGCTCGCCGACCGCAACGTCGGCGGCCAGCCGCTGCTGGAGAAGATCGCCGCGACCGAGGCGGACCCGCTGGTCCGGGTCACCAACAACCGGCTCTTCCCGGTCGGGGAGACCTACCGGGACGGCTCCTGGCGCTCGCGGGCCGGCCGGCTCGACGTCCGGGTGATCCGCTGCGAGATCACGATCACCACCGACGCCGGTAGGAAGACCGGCTACTACCTGCTGGTCTCCACCCTGCTCGACCCGGCGATCCCCGCCACCGACCTGGTCCGGCTCTATCACAACTGGTGGCTGATCGAAATCGACCACTCACAGTGCATCTGAAAATGGCCGCTCTGCGGCGGGCAGGCCGGCGCTCGGGCTGGACCCGGCGTTGACGGAGGACCCGCCGGCTACGCCGCTGTCGTGTACATCCAAGGGCAGATTGGTATCCCGTATTTATGGGGCGGAGACGGACCGGCCGAGGGTGGCTTCGACTGCTCCGGCCTCACCCGCGCCGCCTACCTGGCCGCAGGCATCGACCTACCCCGCACGACCCAAACCCAGTACGAGGCAGGACCCGTTGTCCCACCCGGAGAACCGCTGGCGATTGGCGACCTCGTCCTACTGCGGGACCCGCGACAACATCCACCACGTCGCGATCTACATCGGGAAACAGGCAGATGATCACTGCTGCGACGTACGCCCAGTCGAGCTCGCTGGCCCGACGGCTCGTCGAGGCCCGCCAGGTGGCCGAGGGAGAAGGAACGGTACTCGTTCGGGTAGCCGGGCTCGTCCATCAACGCAGCGCCGGATGCCCCCGGCAGGACCGAGGAGAGGCCGACGACCGCCAGGTGGCGCGCCCCTGCCTTCGCCAGACCGGTGGCCAGCGCGCGAGACGACGCGGTGAAGAAGTCGTGTGCTGGCACGGACAGGTCCGCCGCAGCGCTGACGGCCGCGTCCTGTCCGGCCGCCGCACGCTCGGCGCTCACCGCATCCGTGACGTCACCGGCCACCACCCGGATGTCGAACGGCAGGTCGCGGTGGCGTGCGGGGTCGCGCACCACGGCCCCTCGGGGTGGGAATTTCATGATCGTCCACACTTCGCGAAGGGCTTGGCTGCCGATCTGGCGACGGCTGCTGAATCGTCGTTGAGCACTGGCCGGGCAACGTCGGCCGACCGACCGAGCCACCGCCCCTGGTGCCACGCGGACCGACGACCTCTCGATCTGGTTCATACGAGGGCATTGTGCTTGGCATCACACCTCGCTAAAATGCCAGACAACCGGTCATATGGATAACCATACGAGTGGGGGTGCTGCCACGCGGTCGTGGGCCACATGAGGTGGTCGGATCGCTGGGATTCTGAGACCTTCCTGATGCTGGGACCGGCAACGTTTACCCTGCCCGCCGCGCCCCGGCGGCGCCTAGCGGCGTTGTGTCGACCGGGGACCGGCGCGGCGGGCACCAGGCGGCCGGCGCGAGCTGTGGGTCCGTCGCCAGGGGGCAGGTCGTCTCCACCCGTAGACCTTGACTGCCATGGTGCCCAAGCTAGGAACTTCGATAGTTCGATACCACCAATCAATCGGCAAAGTGAAGGCGAAGGTGACCGCGGTGAACATGAACGACCTGATTCTGGTGAGTACCGATGATCACATCATCGAGCCGCCCAACATGTTCGACGGTCGACTGCCAGCCAAGTACGCGGACCGCGCTCCTCGGGTGGTCGGCGACAGCAAGATTGGCTTCAACTGGGTCTTCGACGGCGCTAAAGCGAGCCAGCTGGCGCTGGCCGCCACCGCGGGCCGCGGCGTGGGCGGCAAGGCCCAGCAGTACCACGAGGAGCCTAAGTCGTTCGCTGAGATCCGCCCGGGGACGTACGACGTCCACGAGCGGGTCAAGGACATGGACGCCAACGGTGTCCTCGGATCGCTCAACTTCCCGTCGTTCCCCCGCTTCTCCGGCGCGCTGTTCGCCCAGGTCGGGCAGAAGGACAGCGATTTAGCCCTGGCCGTGGTGCGGGCATACAACGACTGGCACATCGACGAGTGGTGCGGCTCCTACCCCGAGCGCTTCATCCCCTGTGCCCTCGGCCCAATCTGGGACGTCCACCTCATGGCGGCCGAGATGCGCCGGGTGGCCGCCAAGGGCGTGCATGCCGTCGCGTTCTCCATGAACCCGTTCGGGCTCGGGTTCCCCTCGCTGCATGACTCGTACTGGGACCCATTCTGGGAGACCTGCGAAGAGAACCAGATCGTCGTCTGCATGCATATCGGATCCGGCGCCGCCATGATTCAGACCTCGCCGGACGCACCGATGCTGACCCGGGTGACGTGTTCGGGCATCAACATCTACCCGACGGCCGCCGACCTGATCTGGTCGCCGATGATGAACAAGTTCCCGAACCTGACCTTCGCTCTGTCCGAGGGCGGCATCGGGTGGGTCCCGTACTTCCTCGAGCGCGCCGACTTCACCTACAAGCACCACGTGGCCGACATCGAGGAGCACCCGTTCTATGGCGAGACCCCGAGCCAGCGGTTCAACCGCCGGATCGTGACATGCTTCATCGACGACGCTCACGGCGTGGAGAATCTCCACCTGATGAATGTCGAGAACGTCACGTGGGAGTGCGACTACCCGCACCCGGACAGCACCTGGCCGTACACGCCGGAAGAGGCGTGGCCGTACCTCCAGCGGGTCAACAACGACGAGATCGTCAACAAGATCACACACCTGAACGCCATGCGGATATTCAACTTCGACCCATTCAAGTACATCCCGAAGGAGCATGCGACTGTCGCAGCCCTTCGCGCCCGCAGCGCCGGTCACGACGTCTCCTACGTGCCCGGCAAACAATACGGGCTCGGCAAGATCACTCAGTCGATGATGGGTTCGATGCGGACGAGCTGATGGCTCGCTCACAATTGCTCCGATCGTACATGGTTACACCTATCGCCGCGAGAATGGGACGGGTTGTGGAACCTAACGAGACAGGATCGCTGCCGCTCAGTGGCGTGAAGGTACTTGAAGTCGCTTCCCATGTATTTGTCCCGGCGGCGGGCGCGGTGTTGTCGGAATGGGGGGCCGATGTCATCAAGATCGAGCATCCGAAGACTGGCGATCCCTACCGTGGTCTAGTGACAGCTGGTCTGCACAAGCTCCATGGGGGCATCGACCCTTACTTCCATTCCGCGAACCGCGGCAAACGCTCGGTTGCCCTGGACGTCAAACATCCGGAGGGTCGGGCACTGCTCTCGCGGCTCGTGGCGGCCTCCGATGTGTTCGTCACCAATCTGCGAGCGGGAGCCCTCACTCGCCTGAAGATTGAGGTCGAGGACATACGACGCGACAATCCTTCGATCATCTACGTCCGTGGCACGGCCTTCGGCGCCAAGGGGCCGGATGCCGGCCGGGGTGGGTACGACTCCGGCGCGTACTGGGCGCGCACCGGCATGCAGTACACCTTCACGCCGCCGGAGGCCGAATGGCCGACGATGGGCAAGCCGGCCTTCGGCGACGTGGTGGGTGGTCTCACCATCGCGGGGGCGATCAGCACGGCGCTGTACCGGCGGGCCACTTCGGGTCAGCCATCGGTCATCGACGTATCGTTGCTCGCGTCCGGGATGTGGCAGCTCCAGGTCAACGTGATGAACGCGCGCATCTCCGGCCTAGCCCATCACGGCGCGCCGGATCGGTACCAGTTCCCGAACCCGCTGATGCTCTCGTACCGGACCAAGGACAATCGATTCGTCGCGCTGCAGATGCTTTCGCCCGATCGCTACTGGCCTGACCTGTGTCGGGCGATCGGCCAGCCGGAGATAGCCGCGGATCCACGGTTCATCGACCTGGAGGCCCGTCGGGAGAACCGCCTCGAGTGCATCGAATGGCTCGACGGCGTCTTCGGCGATCGGAATTTCGACGAATGGTGCCAGATCCTCGCCGATTTCGACGGTGAGTGGGTGCCCGTGGTCAGCCCTCACGAAGCGGCCGATGACACGCAGGTGATCGCCAACGGCTATCTGCAGACGGTCGACTTCGACGGCGTCGAAATCCCCTTGGTCACCAGCCCGGTACAGTTCGACGGGCAGCCGGGAAAGCCGACTCGGGGCCCGGAACACGGCGAACACACCGAGTCCACCCTCCTCGAGTTGGGTCTGTCCTGGGAAGAGATCGGGCAGCTCAAGAGCAGCGGCGCCATTCTCTGAAGCAGACAGTCAGTGGTCGGGCGCATCCTGCCCGACGTCGAGGTCGCGATCTTCGACCCCCCGGGTAACCAGCTCCCGGCCGAGAGCCGCGCAATGGCACAGAACTCCTCGTGCGCGCCAGTCAGCACGCGGTCCGGCCGTCGTTGCGCCGTCATGACTGTCCAGCGCCCGGTACGCCTGGTCGTCGTCCATACCCGAAAGCCCGGGTATGACGACGTCCTCGCAGGCCCACTCGGCTGCGGACAGCTTCGACATCGGCTCGATCGCCCGGTTCGCCACGAGCGCGAACAGCACCCGTTCCACCGCCGCCGTGAACCCGCGGTCCGCCACCGCCTTCTCGATCGCGGCAGCGACCCCGAGCTCGCGCCACAGCGCGTCCAACAACCACGTCACGCCGACCGGGCGGGCGTCGACCACCTTCATCCTCCGCCCCGGGTTCCACAGTTCGTGGGCACATGGCGAAGATCGCTGAGATGAAACCGCAGGTCATGGGCCTGCCGATCTCGAATTTCAGTCGCGTGGAGCCGAAAGTGTGGTATCATCACTTGACTGATTTTGTTTGCTATGCCTGGTCTGATGTGTTCGGTGTGGGCATGTACTTGCGGTTCACGCAGCGGTGGAACGCCGACGGGGCGGTGGTGCGGTACGCGGCGTTGGCACAACAACCGGCAGGTGGATGCACGGTGAAGCCGCAGGTGCTGATGAACCTCGGTCGCACCGACCGGGTCGACGTCGACGGGCTGCTGCGGCTGGCCGCGTCGATCCGAGAACACTTCGGCGACGGCCGGGACGAGCCGGGCGGGCCTGGTCACGGGGAGGCGGGCCGCCCGCGCCGGGTGCCTGGCTGCCGACTCAGCGCATGAGCCGTTTGATCTGCTGGCGTGACCGCTTGCCCGTCGAAGCCGGCCTCGCGGACCAGAGCGGCGTCTGCGCACCTCGTACAGGCTGTGGCCGATCTGCTCCTCGCCGCGACGTTCAGCGAATGACCTGGATCCTGCTCAAGGGCTTGCTGCACCAGCCGCATCGCCCACTTACGCCGCTCCGTCGGCTACTTCCATCGGGGGCGTCGGTGTGGTCGGAAGGGAAGTGCGAGTTGACTAACAACTCGAGTGGACCGCATCACTGGGATCACGCGATGTCCAACACCGCACAGACCGCCGGGTGGGGTTGAGTACATGCCTCATAGTCCACTCTCAGCACCGCTGTATCAGCGGATATACGGGGTTCTCTACCGACGTATCCAGCGCGGTGTGTACGCGCCGGGAGCCGCTCTCGAGAGCGAAGACGAGCTCGTTGCTGAGTTCGCGGTGAGCAAAGCGACCATTCGGCAGGCCGTTGGGGTACTCGTCGAGCGAGGACTCGTGGAGCGACGTCAGGGGCGTGGCACATTCGTACGTGAAGACGCCGCGGTCCACAGGCCGCACGCCTTTGTCGGCTCGTTTACCGAGCTCATTATAGGCACGGACGACATGTCGTTTCGCGAATTCAGCGTTGAACACGATGTGCCGTTCCCTGTGAACGTTCGTGAGGCGCTCGGGATGCAATCATCTTCGGGTACGGCTCTGGTCTATCGTCGCGACTTGCGCGGGGAGCCGTTCGCCTACACGGTCGTCTACCTGTCTCCGGCAGTTGTCGAGCTCCTCGAGCCCGAAGAGATCGTTCCCTTTGAACGTGCCCATTTCGAGATGAAGCGCGGTATGCCGATCACGGGAGCAACGCAGTCGATGTCGGCTGAGATCGCCGACTCGCTGGTCGCGACCAACCTATCGATCGAAATCGGCCAGCCCGTTCTGTTCTCCGAGCGCGTCGTGCGGAGCGAGCTGAGGCCGGTGGAGTTCATTCATACGTGGTATCGGGGCGATATGTTCAAGTGGCAGGCGGATCTGAGCTTCGCCTGGAGCGGCACAAATCTGACTGTTACGGTATCCGTGGACGAGCCGTCCATTCCGGCGAAATGAAGCTGCCCCGAGACTTCGGTGAGCGGCGGTCGACGTCGTGGGGGGGGCGGGTCGACGGTCATTGATCGCAGGCCAGGGTAGAGCGGCTATCTTTTCGTTGAAAACGGCCTTCGAAGGCTGTTCAGAGAGTAGACAACGGGAGTGCCGAATCGAGTTCAGGTTGGTCAGCTCAAAGTCGCCAGGGTCTTGTGTGAGTTTGCCGTCGAGGAAGCAATACCTGGCTCTGGCGTCAATCCAGCAGCCTTCTGGTCGCGGGCCGAGGCACTGATCCACGATTTCGCACTGCGGCACCAAGAGCTGCTTGCCCGTCGGGTCGAGCTACAGACCGCAATCGATAAGTACCACCGTCGACTCCCTGGACCGTGAACCGACGCCGCATATCAAGAGTTTCCGACCGAGATCGGCTACCTCGCGCCCGAGCCCGGAGGTGTTCGAGGTTGGCACTGCTGATGTCGATTCGGAGTGTCGAGACAGACAGGAGCGCAGCTCGTCGTGCCGCTGCTGAACACACGGTTCGCTGTCTGCCCTGCGAACGCACGCTGGGGTTCTCTATACGACGCGCTAGTACGGTACGGATGTCATCGACGAGGCCGACGGTCGCGAGCGTGGCACCGGATACAACCCGAGGCGCGGGGCCGAGCTTGTTGCCCGCGGCCGGGCGTTCCTCGACAATCAGCTGCCCTTGGACGCCATCACGGCCTGCACGTCGAGATCCAGATCGACCGAGCCAGCCCAATCGGGTCCGCCGACCTGGCGGGGGTCAAGGATCTCGTGATCGAGACCGCGGTCAGCACCATCATGGATCTCGAGGACTCGGCCGCGGCCGTGGACGCGGCGGACAAGGTGCTCGGTTACCGCAACTGGCTGTTGCTGATGCAGGGCGGCGAATAAGAGGGCGTTTAATCTGCCCCGATTGCGGCTTATATTTTAGTAGGTGCCTCGCCAGGTTGGGGTGGTCTCGTCTGTTATGCGCCTGACGAGGTTGTCGATCGCGGCAACGTGGATCATCGCTTCGGAGCTGGTGGGGAGGTTCTCGTAGTCGCGGGCCAGGCGGCGGCGCAGCATGAGCCAGCCCAGGCTGCGTTCGACGACCCAGCGTCGTTTCACGACGTGGAAGCCGGGGGTCCCGGTTTTTCTGGGAACGACTTCGACGTCGATGCCGAGGGTGGCCCCGTGTTCGATGGCGGTGTTTTTGAAGCCGGTGTCGACCCAGGTCTTGGATATCGCCTGGGAGGTGTTCTCGGCCTGGTCGAGCAGGCGTATTCCGATGGTGTTGTCCGACAGATGCGCGGCGGTGACGGTCACGGCGAGGATCAGGCCGAGGGTGTCGGCGACGATGCCCCGCTTCCGGCCGACGATCTTCTTGCTGGCGTCCGTGCCCTGGCTGGTCAGGGGTACGTTGGTGGAGGTCTTGACGCTCTGGGTGTCGAGGATGCACGCGGTCGGTTCGGGGGTGCGGCCGGCCTTGGCTCGGGCCAGGCCGGTCAGGTCGTAGTTGAGCTGGGCGAAGATTCCCTCGTCCCGCCAGGCGGCGAAGTAGAAGTAGACGGTGCCGTGCGGCGGGAAGTCGTGGGGCAGATATTTCCAGGCGATCCCTGTCCGGTTGACATACAGGATCGCGTTGAAGATCTCACGCAGCTCGACCTGGGCTGGCTGGCCGGTGGGCCGGCGGTCGAGCCGGGCCTGGCGCCAGGTGTGCAGGATCGGGGCGATCAGCGCCCACCGGGCGTCCGACAGGTCGCCGGGGTACGGCTTGCGCTGGTTCACGACAGACGCTCATACCTCAAACCGTGTGACCGGACGTGTCCGTTCGACCAGTCGGGAGCTTCCATCTCATCGCCACACCAGACGGAATCTGAGGAGCATCTACCGGTTGAACGGACACCCCGATCATCGTCTCGGGGTACACGAACATGCTTCTACGACGCAGAACACATCAAAAAGCTCCGGACCCAAAAACGACTTATCCTCATCAGGGCTACCTGAACGCCCTCTGACAGGGTGTTTGATCCTGTGGGTTCTGTTTGGTTCGGGTTTAGGTTCCTCGCCAGGTTGGGGTTGATTCGCCGGTGGCGCGGCGGGCCGTGAGGTCGATCATCGCAAGGTGGATCATGGCTTCGGAGCGGGTGGGGTGGGTTTCGTGGTCACGGGCGAGACGTCGGTAGGACATGAGCCAGCCGAAGGTTCGTTCCACGATCCACCTGTGCGGAAGAGGAATGAACCCTTTGGCGGCGGGGTCACGGCGGACGGTTTCGACATCGATACCCAGCCCGGCGGCGTGTTCGATGACCGTGGTGCGGTAGGCGCTGTCGGCCCAGGCTTTACGGATTCCGGGATGGGTGGCGGCGAGAGTGGTCAGCAGGTGGAGGCCGGCACGGCTGTCGGAGGTGCCGGCGGTGGTGACCAGGACGGTGAGGAGCAGTCCGAGGGTGTCGACGATGATGGTCCGTTTTCGTCCGATGATCTTTTTGCCGGGGTCGATGCCCTGGGTGGTGGCGGGAACGGTGGGGGCGGTCTTGACGCTCTGGGAGTCGACCACGCAGGCGGTGGGTTCGGGGTTGTGGCCTGCGGCGGTGCGGACGTGGCGGCGGGTCAGGGTGACGAGCTGGTCGAGGATGCCATCGTTGTGCCAGTGGGCGAAGTAGCCGTAGACGGTTTCCCAGGGCGGCTAGTCGTGGGGCAGGTAGCGCCAGGGGATACCGGTGCGGTCGACGTACAGGGTGGCGTTCAGGATGCTGCGCAGATCGTGTGTCGGGGTGCGGCCGATGTTCAGGCCTTTCTGGTGGCGTTCGGCGCGCCAGGCGGTGAGCACGGGTTCAACCAGCCTCCACCGGGCGTCGGATAGGTCGCTGGGGTAGCGTCGCTGCTCGGTCATGGTGGTGGCTTTCCGCGGATCGGCCATGGCTACCCGGACTTCTCTGCGTCACCGGTAAAAGTGGTAGACCGTCCGATGGCGGGATGAGACAGGATCCTTCTGTGCGAACACCGCACCGCCATAAGCGTTTTACCGGTCAGATCGTCTAAAATTGCACATGGATCTCGGCGATTACGTGCTATGTGTGATCGTCGACGGAAAATGAACCGGCCGGTAGTCCCCGATGAGGGGTCAAACACCCTGTAAAAGGCCAGGTCAACGCCGGTGGCCGAGTTCTGGAACCCCACAGGAAGGTCCTGCTCCGCTGCCGACCACGAGGAAGTCTGTTGTGCAGTCCCAATTAGTCATTTGGATCGCGTCCTGCCTTGTGGGTGCGCTGCCGCACAGATTCTCGGTTACCGTCGGATCCACAGTTCTTCGGGCAACAACGAGCCGTTGCCGTACTGCACGAGACCACCGACGTTCTTCCCGGCCAAGGCGCTGGGCGCAGCCCGCACGAGAAAGATCACCGGAACCAGCTCGGCCAGCCGCTGCTGCACGGCGGCGTAGAGCGCCTTGCGTTCGGCCTCGCCGGTCGCCGTCCGGGCGGCCTGGAGGTCGGTGTTCAGGGCCTCGTCGTTGACGCCCGAGATGTTCGCGTCCGACTGCCCGTTGAAGGCATTCCACAGCCGTGGCTCGGGGTCGACGAAGAAGACCCCCGAGAAGATCGCGTCGAAGTCGTGGCTGGTGCGCAGGGCAGCCGACCGTGCGTGGTCGACGACGTCGATCTGGACAGACACGTTTCGGAACGCGCTGAGCTGCGCCTGGATGCCCTCCGCCAACGCCTTGCTGTCGGCCGTGGGGGAGACGGTTAGCGTGAACGACACCGGCTTGCCCGCGGCGGCCAGCTCGTCGAACAGCCGCTGCGCCGTGTCGCGGTTCGGCGTCGTCAGTGGGGTGTCCGTGTAGAACGTCGATTGCTTGCTGAACAACGTGTCCGCGACCTGTCCGGCGCCGTTGTAGGCCGCCAGGTTCAGTGCCTGCAGGTCGCTCGCGTACGCGAGCGCCTGACGAGCTCGGACGTCATTGAACGGTGCCCGGCGCTGGTTCAGCGCGACGTACACCCCTCCACTCAGCTGCATGACGTTGGTCCGCAGCCCCGCCTCTGCCGCGCGCGAGACGTTCCACCAGTGCGACTCGATAGCGACGTCGGCGCCACCGCTGACCACCGTGTTGAGCCGCTGGCCGCCGTCGAGTGCCACGCGCAGGGTCAGGCGGTCGAGATAGGGCTTGGGTGCGTCCCAGTACCGCGGATTCTTGACCAGCTCGATGGCGTCCTGCCTGGTCCAGCGCTCCAATGTGAACGGGCCCGCGCCGATCGGGTGCGCGTCGAACGCCTGCTGGCCCGCCGCCAGCGCAGCAGGCGACGCGATCCAGTTCATCGAGGAGATGACGACGATCTGGGCGAACTTCGGGATCGGCGTGGTCAGCGTGATCCGAAGCGTCCGCGGGTCGATCACCTCGGTCGATCCAACCAGCGACGCGTCCGCGGCGGACGCCCCGGGGACCGTCTTGAGCCGGTCCCAGTTGTACTTGACGGCTGCTGCGTCCAACGGGGTGCCGTCGGAGAACACCAGCCCCGGGCGCAGCTTCAACTCGAACGTCGTGCCGTTGTCCGAGGTCGTGAAGGACTCGGCCATCCGGTACCGGACTTCTCCGGACGCCGGATCGTCGGTCAGCAACGTCCCGTAGAGCGCATTGCCCAGCACTGCGGTACTCGCGTACGCGTTGAAGAGCATCGCGGGATCGAGACTGCGTGCGTCGCTTAATGTCAACACACGCGCAGTACCGCCCGGCACCGGCTCGCCGTCAGCGGCTGCCGAACTACCGGCGGGCGAAGCGCCACCGCCACAGGCCGCCAGGACAAGGAACAGACAGCAGGCCACGGCGGCCAGGGGGAAGCCCCTCTTGGTCGGCATGATGCACCTCTCAACTACGTTGGCGATGGAGGAGGGGTGGAGCAAACGACGAAGGCTGCGGTGCGTGGCGGATCCGCGCGTAGACCGGGCTGATCCCGGTGGTACGAGCCGGCCCTACGACGTCCTCGCACCGACGAGGTCCTCGCACGACGGCCCGGAGCGACCGATGGGATCGCGGAGGCGATGGCCGACGCCACCGAGATCACGACGGACAGCAGCAGGGCGAGTCTCGCGAGTTCTACCGGCGAGCCGGGGGCAGGCCCGCCTATACACGGACCGTGAATTGTGAATCTATACCGCGAATCGCCATTGTCGCAAGCGTGATCTGGTCTCGTCGTCGTCCTCGCCGAGCACGTTGCGGGCCATGGCCACGGAAAGCAAGAATTTGGCCGAAAAGGATGGAGACAGGGATGGCCCGATGCTGGAAAATTCCGACCGGCGCCACCGCTCGGGAGTCGGAGCGGGATGACCCCGTGTGCTGTCGCGGTGGCGGCGACCGCGACGGCAAATGGCGGGCCTGATCGGCGGACGGTGACGCCGTAGCATATTTCGGGCAGAGTGCCGCGAGTCCGTTCGGTGCTTTAAGTACGAAGGTACCCAGGGGCGCAAGCACATTCACGTGTACCCTGCACCCAGACCGGCGCTATCGGATGGTCGATGGGCGAACCGTGACGCTGCCTGGTAAAGCCCTCCTGACCGAGAGAAGGAGCTGGAAACTATCACCCTGGGTGACGGCGCCAGCTCCCTATCCTACCTCCACTATCAGCCCAGCTGGTAGTCAGCTAACCGGCGGCTCCGACTTCCGTGGCTCGCCGATCTCCTCGAAGACCCAGGGCGTTGCATTAGCGAGATCGAGGGCCTCGCTGATGGGCATGGCCGTAGTGCCGGCACGCTTCATCAAATCGCCAAGAACATCCTCGATATTATCGGTCTCGATCTCATACAGGGCAAGGTATCGTTGCGGGGCCACCTGGGCGGCTTCCGGCGGGAGTCCATCCACCCTGCGGAACCGCTGGGCCGACTCGATGCCGTCGATGGCCACAAGGTCACCCAAGTGCTGTTGGTCGTACCACTCGTTGTATTCATCCTCTTTCCCGGCCGTCGGCTCGCTGAGAACAACGAGTCTGTATCGGCTCACTTTCCACCTCCTATAGGACGCTGCTGCGGTGTCCCTTGGCGAAGTCGACGATCGGGATGTCGTGGTTGGCGGCGAACCGGCGGACCGCGGTCACGAAGCCCTCGATGACTGACGCCAGCGGGGCGGTGGAAGCAACCCGCATACCGGACCGCAGACACACGCTCGTCGGGCTGGGGCGAAGCCCCGTTAGCTGCATTCGACGTCGATCACGGCGAGTTGCGCCCCGACCGGGTAGACAGCCTCAGGCTCGGCGTCTCCATGCCGGAGCACGCCGGTGGCCGGTGAGAGTACCTCCGTCTCGACCTTGTCGGTCCCGACGAGGTAGAGCGGCTGCTCCTCGTTGACGTGCTCGCCGTCCGCGACCAGCCACTCTATGAAGGTGCCCTCGATCGCCGCCATGGTGAGCTTGGGCATCCGAACCGGAACGATGTCGGTCACTTGACGTACTCCACGGAAGCACGGGCTGCTGCCGTGATGCGGTCGACGCTCGGGTACACAGCGGCCTCGAGACCCACGGCCGCGGGGATCGGCCGGTACCGAGACGCGACACGCTGGACCGGCGCCTTGAGTTGTCCGAAGAGCTCCGAGTTGATGCGTGTGGCGATCTCCGCGCCCGGTCCGGCAAACTCAACCGCGTAGTGCACCATAACCGCCCGGCCCGTGCGGCCCACCGATTCCAGGACAGCCTCCGTGTCGAGCGGGACCAGCGTGCGCAGGTCGAGCACCTCGGCGTCGATGCCCTCGGCGGCGAGTTGCTCGGCGGCCTGCAGCGAGTCGAATACGCCGCGGCCGTAGGTGATGAGGGTGACGTCGCTGCCGCTGCGCTTGATGTCGGCGGTGCCGATCTCGACGACGTGGTCGCCGGCCGGAACTTCACCGCGAATGCCATAACAGGCGATCGTCTCGACGAAGATGGACGGATCGGGATCGAAGATGGCCGCCTTCAGCAGGCCTTTAACGTCCGCCGGCGTGCTCGGCACGATCACCTTCAGGCCGGGAACATGCATGAACCAGCTCTCGAGGGACTGCGAGTGCGTGGCCCCCGACCCCAGTCCGCCGAACGTCGCGGTTCGCACCGTGAGCGGGCACGACGTCCGGTTTGCCGACATGAAGCGCGCCTTCGCCGCGATGTTGACGATCTGGTCCATTGCGATCGCGATGAAGTCCATGATCATGATCTCGGCGACGGGAATCTGACCTTCGAGAGCCGCACCGATCGCTGCACCCGCGATTGCCGCCTCGGAGATCGGAGTGTCCAGGACCCGACTCTTGCCGTGCTTGGTCGACAACCCGCTGGTCGCGCCCGACACGCCGCCGCCCGGGTCGGCCAGGTCCTCGCCCAAGAGGAAAACGCGTGGATCGGCGGCCAACGCCTCGTCGAGCGCTTCGTTGATCGCGCCGACGACCGTCAGGGTCTTTGTGTCAGCGATAGTGGTCATGCCGGAATGCCTTTCATGTCGACGAAGAAGTCCTTCTCGAGCTCGTCGAGCCCGGGTACGGATGCGGCCAGAACCTCCTGGAGCGCCGTATCGACTTGCTGCGTCGCCTGCTCGTCTATGGCGGCGAGTTCGTCCTCTGACGACACGCCGTTGTCGAGGAGCTTCTGCCGGTAGCGCGGGATGGGATCGACCGCCTCAGCGGCGGCGAGTTCGTCCGGTGGCATGTATGACATCTGGTCCCCGGTATAGTGGCCTTTGAAGCGGAAGGTGACGCATTCCAGTAGCGTCGGACCACCGCCGCCGCGGCTCCGTTCGGCGGCCACGGTGACCGCCTGGTACACCGCCTCCGGGTCGTTGCCGTCGATCCGCAAGCCCGGCATCGCGTACGCGAGCGCCCGGTCGGCGACCTGGTCGATGTGCATCGTGTCGCCGATCGGCGTCATCTCCGCGAAGAGGTTGTTCTGGCAGACGAAGATGACCGGCAGCTGCCAGGTCGACGCGAGGTTCATACCCTCGTGGAACGACCCGGTGTTCGTCGCGCCGTCGCCGAAGCAGACGGCCGCGACTCGGTCACTCCCCTGCTGCACGGCCGCCAAGGCCAGCCCGACGGCGACCGGGACGCCCGCACCGACGATGCCGGTGCAGAGCATGACCCCCTGCTCGGGTGCGGTGATGTGCATCGTCCCGCCCTTGCCACGAGATGCGCCGACGCTATGGCCGAGCACCTCACCAATCACCTGGGTCAGCGGCACGCCCTTGCCGATCAGGTCGTGCAGCCCGCGGTAGGTCGTGACCAGCCGGTCGTCGGTGCGAAGGGCGGCCCCCATGCCAGCGGGAATTGCCTCCTGACCCCGCGACGGCCAGATGGTGGCGGCGAACTCCCCCCGCAAGATGCCCCGGCGCAGGCGTTCATCGCAGGCGGCGGCGAGCGTCATCGTCGTGTACATCCGCCGGGCGACGTCCTGACTCACGGCAGTCGTCGATATGACTGTCATTCAAGACTCCTTCTGGGCTAGCTCCCCATGTTCCTTCTGACTCCGGCGTCGGTTGGCGGGCACGGGTCATGTTGTTGTCAGTCCCTGTCGCGGTCCGGACGCCCCGTTTCTCGAGGACGAGGCCGTCCTTCTCGACGTGCAGCCGGCAGGCCAGACGCACGGGAGGACTCCGCACCCGCTTGGCCATCCGGAGTCTCATCGCATCGGACTCCTCCTGAGTCATCGGCTCAGCAGCCAGCTCGTCGCCCACGATCTTGGTGAAGCAGGACATGCATTCAGCCTGGCCCCAGCACTTGGTTGGCCAAGTGATTCCCTGTCGCCAAGCCGCCGCGGCCACGGACTCCTTCTCATGTACCTCGATCCGGATGCCCGAGGGCTCAACGGTCACCCAGGGCACGGAACACACCACCCCTCACCGAGTCGCGTCTCCAGCCGGCCGAGTGCTGTAGTCAGCTGCGAGTCGGCGGTCCAACTCCTGGTGCATATTGCTGATGGTCTGCTCCCACAGCTGCGACAACCGGGTCTCGGAGATGCTCTTGGACTTGATCCCGCGCTGCAGGCGCTCCAGGTTTTCGAAGTCCTGGCGCGGGATCAGACCCCAGTGGTCCGTGTCGTCCGTGTCGAAGCGTCCGGTGAGCTCGGCGCGCTCCGGCTCCTGCCCGGCCGGGTACGTGGTCACCGACCAGACCTCGAAGCGGCACCATTCCGGGTCGTCGTTGTAGGGCCGCACCCGATAGTTCAGCGAGTTGGCGTACATGGGCAGCATCAGGTAGTTGGGAAACAGGAAGATGTCCCCGCCCCAGAGCCTCATCGCCGCCGGATCCGACACCGGGTTCGGGATGCCGGCACCCTTCCAATACTCGAAGAGTGCCTGGATGGCCTTACCGGCGAACTCCGGATCCTTGGGGTCGAGCTCGCCCGCCAGTCCCTCGAACACGTGGATGTCGCGCTCGAGCGCCATCGCGTCCTGACCCGATTGGAGCACGCGGTGGAACTCGATGAAGTCGGACTTGTCCTCCGCATCCTCGACCTCTGCGCCGGGACGGCCGCCGTAGCTCTCCTTGGCGTCGCCGCTCTGGAAGCGGCCGTGTCCGTTCACGAACGCCGTGTACTCGAAGGCTGCCAGATCGGTCTCGTCGCTGTCGTCCTGGTCGAAGGTGTAAAGCTGGGGATGGGTCTGCTTCAGATGCCAGCCCTCGAAGAACGCCTCCTGGGCCAGCTTCCAGTTGCAGTTTATTATGGCTTCCTTCCACCACTTCACCCGCATGTTCCCGACGCCGACCCCGCTGAGGATCTGTGCCGCCGGAAACAGCGCCTCGAGCAGTGGCGGCGCATTGTGGTCCATGTTTATCCACACATGCCCACCCCACGTCTCCACGAGACACTCGCGCAGGGCGAGATCGTCGGGACGGAGCACCTCATCGGAGAAACCTTCCCGTCCGAAGATGTGTGAGCACTGCCCGTCGGTCTTCCACCGCCAGCCATGGAACGGACACGCGATCTGCCCACCAGGGAACCGGCCTGCGCCCACAGCCAGTTGGGTGGCGCGGTGCCGGCAGGCGTTGTGCAAGGCCTTCACCGACCCGTCCTCCTGCCGGACGATCAGGATGGACTGGCCGACGACCTCGTACTCGACGAAGTCTCCCGGCTCAGGGATCTCTTCCTCGCGCGCAGCCATCTGCCACACATGCGGCCAGAGCTTCTCCTTCTCGAGGTCGTAGAACTCTCGGGAGTAGTAGCGCTCGGCGGGCACGTGTAATGAGTCGTTCATGTGGAATGGAACCTTGGAATTCACCTCATCGCCGTTGGGCCCAGCGGCCAGGGCCTGCTCGATCTCGCGCGCGGCGGGTCGGGGGCCAGTCAGGGTCATCGTTGGTCGCCTTTCTCTGGGGGAGCTGTAGCTGGTCGTCTGGTGCCAGGCCGACGGATTGTCCCAATCGAGACGGGAGGTGTCGATGGAGCGGGCACGGTAGCGGACTCGGCCGCATGCTGTGCCGCGATCCAGCCGAAGGCAAATGTCGCACCGATGCTCGCCCCAGCGCCGGGGTAGTGCCTGCCCATCACCGAGGCAGTGCCGTTTCCGGTCGCGTACAACCCCTCGATGGGACGGCCTTTCTGGTCCACGACCCGTGCGTGTTCATCGGTGAGCAGGCCACCGGAGGTGCCCACATCTCCGGGGTAGAGAGCGACGGCGTAGAACGGTCCCTTTTCGATGGTGCCGACACACGGATTAGGCTTGACCGTGGGGTCGCCGTAAAAGCGGTCGTAGGCGCGCTCGCCCTTGTGGAAGTCGGGGTCCTGGCCATGCGCGGCACTCCGGTTATACCGATCGACCGTCTGGCGTAGGTGCGCCGGATCGATGCCACAGATTCCCGCCAGCTCTTCGATCGTGTCCGCGCGTTTCATGTAGCCGCTGGAGATCCAGTCCTTCGGGGTAATCCGCCCAGGAGTCTGGCCCCAGAGATAGCGATTGCGGTTGCGTGAATCGGTGATCCACCAACTGGGCACCGCCGACGCGTTGGCCTCGTGCCGCTTGTACATCTCACGGCCGACCTCCATATAGGACGCAGCCTCGTTGCAGTACCGGTCGCCGTCGCCGTCAACCATGATCGCGAACGGCTTCGAGCGCTCGAAGACGGCGAACAGCGGGTACCCGTTGGGGAGTATCGAGGAGGGGATCCACCATGCCTCGTCCATCAGATCGACCGCGGCTCCAAGGCGCATCGCGGTCTCGATCACCTCGCCGGTGTCCCCGGGGTTGGCGGATGTCCACTCCGCGGAGGAGGGCTGGCGCCCGTACTTCTGGCGCATTTCCGCGTTGCGCGCGAAACCGCCGGCCGCGAGCAGGACCCCGCGCCGTGCACGCACTCGGCGGGCCTGGCCTCCGTGCTCGACAATCCCACCGACGACCCTGCCGTCCTCGACGATGAGGTCAGCAAGCGGACTGTCCGTCCAGATCGGAATACCGGCCCGCTGCAGGCTCATCAGCATGTATCCCTGCAGTGCCGCCCCCGAGCCACGCACCTGCCGGCCACGCGCGGTGGCCCACAAATACCGGCCCACCACCTTGGCCACTGTGCGTACACTCTTCATCGTCCGCGGAGCGACCGCGAGCGGTGCGATGTCGTTCGTGTAGGCCGGCAGCGGTGGGAGGCCTTCGGCGATCCGGAGCTTGGACTCCCACGGCCCGAGCAGGCCAGTGTCGAACAGCTCGGGTTCGATGGCTCGCCCGCGAGCCTTGCCGCCCGGACGTTCGTCGTAATAGTCCGAGTAGCCTTCGCAGTGCCGCAACGGCACGCCGGCGTCGGTCAGGAACTCGACCAACGGCTCGACGGCATCAAGGAAGGCTTCGGTACGGGCCCGTGACGTCGCAGGTCCTTCGTCACCGACGACGGCGGCAAAGTAGTTCCGGGCGTCCTCTCGGCTGTCCTCGACCCCCGCCCGGCGGGATACCGGATTGTCGGGAAGCCAGAGGACCCCGCCGGACATCGCTGTGGAACCGCCGATCTTGTCGGTCTTCTCGACGATGAGCGTCTGCAGGCCCCTCGAATGCGCAGCGAGACCCGCACACAACGCACCGCCGCCACTGCCGACCACCAGGAGGTCGGTGACGTAGTCCCAGCCGTCGGCGGTGGTCATGAGCTCACCTTCTGTACGGCGAACGTCATCGCGTACCTGCACCGGGCGACGTCCTGACGTGCTGCTGTGGTTGATACGACTGTCATCGAAGACTCCTTGTCAGCCAGATCCGAAGCGATGCACGTGGTCAAAGGGCTCGCACACCCAAGTAGCTGCTCTCCAGTACCTCCCGGCTTCGACTCAGCTCCGCCGAGCCGCCTTCGAGCACCAGATCGCCGTGGCTATCGATTGCCTCATCTCACTGGAAGAATGTCGTGCCACTGGAGGAAGACTGTGCGAGCCGTGGCCCAAACGTCATTGGCTGGTGAAAATGCGGAACAGGTCTGAGGGCAGCAGATCGTCGGCGTGGCGTTCGCGCCCGGATGAGACGGCCCCCAGGTAGGAGTAGTCGGCGGCCTCGAGCATGAACGGCACCACCCGATTCCGCTCTCGACAGAGACGAAGTTCAGGCGGGGGAAGCGCTGCAGCACGCCGGATGAGATGAGATCCGCGCACTGGATTCCGTTCTTAAAGAACAGGTCGACGGCTAAATAGGTGATGAAACCGGCGATGCCGTGCACGGCGATCCGATCGGCATTGATCTGCGCTTTCCTACTGCTACTGCCCTCGCCGCCGCCGATGTGGAAGTGCAGCGGCATGTCCGCGTCCTGCGCGGTTGAGTACAGCGGATCCCAATACCGGTCACGCGCGGAGGCAGGCCGAAACGGTGCGGTTCCCCCGTGAACAGAATTGACTTGAACCCCAACTCGGTACACCGCTCGATCTCGGCCACTGACGCCTACACATCTCAGAACGGCAAGGACACGTTGGGAATCAACCGCCGCGGGGCAACCGACACCAACTCATGCTGGAAGTCGTTGTACGCCCGCACGCAGTCCAGCTGCAGCTTCCCGTCGTTCATGCTCAGGAACCACTGAGCTCCGAACCCCGCGATGTTCGGATACAGGACCTGCGCCCAGGTATCCGCCTGGTCCATGTACTTGATCCGTTCGGCCGAACTGTAGGCGCCGGGGTGAACCTCGTCGAACCCCGGAGGGTAGCTCGCCAGAAAGTCCTCCCAACCGGCCGGAGCCGACACACCCACCATGTCGATCTTCATGTCATTCAGAACCCACACGTCTCGACCGTCCTTGTCGCGAAACACGTGCGGCACTCGCTCCACATCCTTCGACGCCACCCGGCTGGTCCACACGTCGGCCGGCTCGGTGATATGACTATCGGCCTCAATGATCAACGCGGTCATCTCAATGCTGCCCCCTCATGTCTTCCGGCTCGATCTTTCAGTCGGTACCAACGCCCGGATCAACTCGCGATCAACTCCTCCCTTGCGATCTTGTTGATCAAGGTGCCCACCCCCTCGACGGTGACGGTCATGACGTCGCCCACGTCGACCCGCGACACCGGAACCGGAGTGCCCAAAGCGATCAGGTCGAACCGGCGCAAGGTGAACAGTTGCGAGGCCCAGCTGATGGTCTCCAGCACGTCCCAGGTGTAGTCCGCCGTATTGCCCAGCTGGCTCGGTACACCGTTGACGGACCCGCTGATCACCAACCCCTTCCTAACCTGGTCCGGGCTCACATCCGTATCAATCCAGGGGCCGAATGAGGCGAACGTGTCCACCGACTTAGCACGCATGAAGTCCATGTCCTCCACCCCTTGATCGGTCAGAGTTATGTCATTCACACAGGTGAACCCGAGAATCGCATCACGAGCACCCTCAGGACTGACCCGCCGAACATCGCGACCCAGAACCACACCCAGCTCCGCCTCACCATCCAACGTGTTCGGCATATCGAACGGCTTGATGATCGAACATCCATGCGCATTGACTGATGTGATCAGCTTGGAAGTGAACTTCGGCGACGTCTGACGGGCCACCTCGGGCTCGCGACCGAAGCGAAACGCACCCAATACAGCCAGAATCTTCGTCGGCTCAACCGGCGCCAGAAACTCCACATCACCAATCGCCACGCGCTCACCAGTACGCTCAGCGCGCTCGGGCTCGCCCTCACCAAGCAGGTACAACTGCTCACCATCGACGTGACAAAAACGCGGCACGCCACCAACACGGACACGGGCGAAACGCATACAGAAACTCCTTCAGGTCGATCGGTCGGCATAGACGCCGCAGGTCATTCGCGGACCGCTCCAGCACCTGGTGCCATCAGTGGGCCTCGCGACGCACCGACGAAGATTCACCGCCACGTGTCGCCGCGGGCCGCGCTAACGCACGGGCATTGATCGACGCTGGAAAGCTAGTGCTGGGACCGGCAATGTTCGCCCTGTCCGTCGTGGCCAGGTGGATGGATGGCAAGGCGCCGGGATCCGCCGCGTAGCAGCGCTCCTCGAGGATTCCGGCAACGCCGCCAGGCGCCGCCGGGGCACGGCGGGCAGGGTAAACGTTGCCGGTCCCAGCACCAGGAAGGTCTCAGAATCCCAGCGATCCGACCACCTCATGTGGCTCCACGACCGCAGCAGCACCCCCACTCGTATGGTTATCCATATGACCGGTTGTCCGGCAGTCTAGCGAGGTGTGATGCCAAGCACAATGCCCTCGTATAAGCCAGATCGGGAGTCTCGTCGGTGGCCGCGTTGCACCATGTCGGGTTTGGTGTGACTGTCCCGTTTGAGCACAATTACTCCCGTCTGCGCAGGTCGGTGCGCAGGTCAGACGGGGGTGCGACGGCGAGGAGATCCTGGTGCACTGGCACGCGCCTCACACACCAGCCCGCCCGGACATCCGGGCGGGCTGTGGCGTTCCTGGGCCCCGTAGACGGCGCCCTCAGATGGACGCGGAGCGCCGTTCGGATACCGGCCTTCGGATACCGGCCGGAGTGATGCCGGGACGGGGGTTTGGCCGACCCGCCCCTGGGTACTAGGCGAATTGGGGTGCCGCGGGGCTGCCATCTCGCACGACAGTGGCCTACGGCGCCCCGCCCGGCCGCCGACCCCACTCTGTCAATCCCGGGCCGGCGGTCTGGAGACGTTGCCCCCGGCGCCGTTGGCGTCATCTCGGCCCTGGAGGTGGCCCTCCGTCCGGGGCGGAGCCGGCGATATCCGCACACCCGGGCGGGACCATCGGCCCGCTGGACACCACCGGCGGGCCGTGGCCGTTCCGGGGGCGAGGACGGCGCCCTGAGATCGACGGAGACGGCCGACCAGCCAGGTGCTCGCCATGTCCGCGACGGTGGCCAGCGCGCTCGGCGAGCACGCCGACGCCGCCCGGACGGCGGACATGGCCGCGTCGCTGGCCGTCGAGGCGGGTGACGCCCAGGCGGCCGGGCTCACGTGGTCGGTCGCCGCCGGCGCACTGGCGAAGCAGGACGGCCGGACACGGGCGTCGCTGGACGTGGATCGCACCGTTCGGGACCTCCACGGGTCTCGTGTCCGAGGCCCCGGGTGGTGCGGCTACATCAGCCGGGGCCGCCCTACATCGGGTGATGCAAGGCGCCGCGACGCGAGCACTGGGAAGTCGGCGCGCACGGCGGCCAGCCTGGCCCGGTCGAGCACCGCCCGCAGGGTCTGCGGGCCGGTACCGGCCCGGGCCAGCACGGTGCCCCACGGGTCGACGACGAGGCTGGTGCCGGCCAGCTCCACTCCCCCGTGCCGGCCGGCGGCGTTGCAGGCGACGACGAAGACCTGGTTCTCGACCGCCCTGGCCCGCACCAGCAGCTCCCAGTGCTCCAGGCGGGCCAGCGGCCAGGCCGACACCACCACGACCACCTCGGCGCCGCGGTCGACCAGCAGCCGGAACAGCTCGGGGAACCGCAGGTCGTAGCAGGTGGCCAGACCGACGGCCCCGAGCGACGTCGGCGCGACGAACACGTCGTCGCCGGCGGTGAGCAGCGTCGCCTCGGCGGATTCGTGGCCGAACAGGTGGATCTTGCGGTACCGGCCGAGGAGGGCTCCGTCCGGGCCGGCGAGGGCGGTGGTGTTGTGCAGCGCCCCACCGGGAGCGCGCTCGACGATGCTGCCGGTGACGATGTGCAGGCCGCGCTCGGCCGCCACCTCCCGCAGCGCGCCGATCGTGGGGCCGGCCAGCTCCTCGGCATCCTCGCTGTAGCGGTCGAAGTGGAAGTAGCCGGTGCGCCACAGCTCGGGCAGGACGACCAGGTCGGCCTCGCCCGCGCCGAGCCCGCGCAGATCGGCCAGGACCCGCGCGCCGCGGTCGGCCGGCGACTCGTCGTCCGGGCAGGCGATCTGGAGCAGCACCACCCGCACGGACGCACCGGTCACGCCCCCATGCTGTATCAGCCGTGCCGGCCTGTCGACGGTCGTCCGGCGGCGAAGGTCAGCCCCGGAGACAATGTTGACTGCGCCATACAATTAGATGATTCTGTGAGGGGCGTCACCCGACGCACGATATGCCCAGGCCAGACGGTTGGGCCGGGGGCGTGCGTCGGCACGCACCGGGCAGGACGGCGACAAGGAGCACGGACCGTGGCGGACGCATCCGAGATCACAGCGCCCTCGAGGACGCCGGCGGACCGGCGGACCCGCGCGACCGCGCTGGCGACCGCACCGGCGGGGGCGCGGCGATGACGACGGTGACGACGGAAACCAGCGACGCCGCCGGCGACGTCTACTACGACCCGTACGACTTCGAGATCGACGCCGACCCGTACCCGGTGTGGCGGCGGATGCGGGACTCCGTGCCGCTGTACTACAACGTCAAATACGACTTCTACGCCGTCAGCCGGTTCGACGACGTCGAGAAGGCCATGGGCGAGCCGGACATCTTCCTCTCGGGCCGCGGCACGCTCATCGAGCTGATCAGGTCGGACATCCGCTTCCCTCCGGGCAACATCCTCTTCGAGGACCCGCCCCTGCACGACCTGCACCGCGGCATCCTCGGCCGGGTCTTCACCCCGCGCAGGATGCTCGCGATCGAGCCGGAGGTGCGCGAGTTCTGCGCCCGCTCGCTGGACCCGCTGGTGGCCGCCGGCGACTTCGACTTCATCGCCGACCTCGGCGCCCAGATGCCCATGCGGACGATCGGCATGCTGCTCGGCATCCCCGAGCAGGACCAGGAGGCGATCCGCGACGCCATCGACGAGGGCCTCACCCTCACCGAGGGCGCGCCGAAGCCGCTGCCCGCTGATCCCCTCGCCCGCTCCGAGGGCATGTTCGCCGACTACCTCGACTGGCGGGCGCGCAACCCCTCGGACGATCTCATGACCGACCTGATCACCGCCGAGTTCGAGGACGAGACGGGCACGACCCGCCGGCTGACCCGCGCCGAGGTCCTGACCTACGTGAACATGCTGGCGAGCGCCGGCAACGAGACGACCGCCCGGCTGATCGGCTGGACCGGGAAGATCCTCGCCGAGCACCCGGACCAGTTGCGGCAGGTCGCGCAGGACCGCTCGCTGGTCAACCAGGTGATCGAGGAGGTGCTCCGTTTCGAGGCGCCCTCCCCGATCCAGGCCCGCTACGTCGCCCGGGACGTCGAGGTGCACGGCCAGACGGTGCCGGAGGGCAGTGTCATGGTGCTACTCAACGGCTCGGCCAACCGCGACGAGCGCCAGTTCGTCAACGGCGACAGCTTCGACATCCACCGGTCGATCAGCCGTCATGTCAGCTTCGGCCGCGGGCTGCACTTCTGCCTGGGCGCCGCGCTCGCCCGCCTCGAGGGACGGGTGGCGCTGGACGAGGTGCTCAAGCGCTGGGACCACTGGGAGGTCGACTACGACCGCGCCGTCCAGGCCCGCACCTCCACCGTCCGCGGCTGGGCGAAGCTCCCGGTCACGGCGACGCCGAGGTGACCCCGCCCGCGCGACGGGCACCGAAGAACGACCGGGGCCGGGACCCGGACGAACGAGTACCGGACGAACAGAGCCGGCCGAGTGAGAGCCGGCAGACCTACTGAGGGAGTGCCTTGACGCTGCAGCGGATCGAGGTCGGGCTGGTCAGCACCGACGAGTCCCTGGCGGAGTTCTACGCCACCACGTTCGGGATGGAGCGCCTGCCCGGCATCGAGGCGGGCCCCGGAGTCGTGCACCGACTGCGGACGTCCGACATCGTGATCAAGGTGATGGTCCCCAAGCGGGCGCCGGCGGCCACCGAGCCGGCCACGCACTTCTTCGCCGCGACCGGGCTGCGGTACATCACCCTCTACTCGGACGATCTCGACGGCATCGTCGAGCGGGCCACCGCCCACGGCGGCAAGGTGACGCACGGCCCCGCGTCCATCGGGCCCGGTGTGCGCATCGCTGTGCTGCAGGACCCGGACGGCAACGCGGTGGAGGTGGTCGAGGGCGCCTCCTGAGGCATCCTCATCCCTGCCCGAGCGGCTCGACGAGTTGGGCTCGCAGCCGCTCGGGCAGGTCGGGGGCGATCCCGGCGGCCTCCTCGAGGTAGCCCTGCACCGACCCGTGCCGCTCGGTGAGGGCCGCCAGCAGCGTGCCCAGTGCCTCCCTGGGCGCGCCGAACACGGCCCGGTAACGCTCGACGTCCACGTCGGTGCCGTCGAGCCGGCGCCGCAGCCGCGCCATCTTGGGGTCGGTGTAGTGGACGGCGCTGAGCTCGAAGTCGTCGAGGATCACCGCCTCGTCGACGCCGAGAAGCGAGAGCAGCAGCGCGGCGGCGACCCCGGTCCGGTCCTTGCCGGCCGTGCAGTGGAACAGGGCCGGCGTCGCGTCCGGCTCGGCGAGCCCGGTGAGGAGTCGGCCGAACGTCGGTGCGCCCGTCTCGGCCATCGCGTCGTAGACGCGCGCGAGGAAGTCCGGCGGCACCTCTGCCAGCCGGCCCGCGACGACGAGATCGGTCAACTCCCTGGTCCGCGCCGCGCTGCCGCCGATGGCGAGCCGCTCGCACCGGACCCCGCCGGGTAGCAGCGACGGCGCCCGCTCGATCTCGGCCTCGGTCCGCAGGTCGTAGACGACCCGCAGGCCGAGTTGCTCGACGGTGGCCAGGTCGGCGGCGGTGAGGCGGTGCAGCGCCGCCGACCGGTAGACCCGGCCCCAGCGCACCCGGCCCCCGCCCGTGGTCGGGTAGCCGCCCAGGTCACGGACGTTGACGGCGCCCTCGAGGCGCACCAGCCGCACCCTGTCCTCGCCCGACCTGTCCTCGCCCGACCCGGGCCCGGGCGTCACCGTCGCTCGATGCGCGCGGCGACGTCCCGCGACATCCGCAGAACTTCGCTCTTCATGTCGGGAACTGTATTCCGACGCCCTGCCCGGGGCCTGGCAGCGGTCCCGCAGAGCCGTTCCAGGGCTCCCACCTGCGTCTTCGGAGACCACCACATCGTCCTCACATGGGTGCCGTCCTACTCTGCCTGGCACATGACCGCGCGCGGCGCCGCCGTGCCCGAACCAGCCAGAGGATCCAATCCGGTGAGTGCGATCAGCGTCGGCCAGGCCGTCCTCCTCGGGATCGTCGAGGGGGTGACGGAGTTCCTGCCCGTCTCCTCCACCGGCCACCTCAAGATCGCTGAAGGGCTGATGGACATCCCCGTCGACGACAGGTCGGTCGTCGCTTTCACCGCCGTCATCCAGGTCGGCGCGATCGCCGCGGTACTGCTGTACTTCTTCGCCGACATCCGGCGCTTCGTCGGCGCCTTCGCGAACGGGCTCGTCGACCGGGAGGCCCGGCAGCGCCACGACTTCAAGTTCGCCTGCTGGGTCTTCTACGCGACGCTGCCCGTGGTCGCCGTCGGGCTGGCCGCCAAGTCCCTGATCGACGGCCCGCTCGCCTCGCTGTGGGTCGTCGCCGGCTCGCTGCTCGCCGGCAGCGCCGTGATGTGGTTCGCCGACCGGTTCGGCCGCCGCAAGCGCGGTGAGGACGACATCGACCTCACCGACGCCATGGCGGTCGGCTCGTCGCAGATCCTGGCACTGCTGTTCCCCGGCTTCTCCCGCTCCGGCGCGACGATGTCGACGGCGCTGGTGCGCGACCTGGACCGGGTGGCGGCGACCCGGCTGTCGTTCTTCCTGTCGATCCCGGCGCTGACCGGAGCCGGGCTCTACGAGCTGAAGGACGCGGTGGGCGGCGGAGTCTCCGTGCTCCCGCTCGCCGTCGGCACGCTGGTGTCGTTCGTCGTCGCCTACGCCTCGATCGCCTGGCTGCTCCGGTACGTCGCCCGGCACTCGTTCGACCTCTTCGTCGGCTACCGGGTCGCCGTCGCCGTCATCCTGATCGGGCTGCTGGCGACCGGCACGCTCACCACGTGACACCGCGGGCCGGCGGCGCCGGCGTCCCCGGCGTGACGATCGGCCCATCCGGCGCGACGGCCGACACGGCGCCGGCCTTCTACGATCGAGCGGTGCGGGTACTGGTCGTGGAGGACGAGGAGCGCACCGCGGACCTGCTCCGCCGGGGCCTGACCGAAGCGGGTTACGCCGTCGACCTGGTGCACGACGGCACGGACGCGGTCTGGCAGGCCGGCGAGATCTCCTACGACGCCATCGTGCTCGACCTGATGCTGCCCGGCCTCGACGGCTTCGAGGTCTGCCGCCGGCTCCGGGCGGCCCGGCGGTGGTCCCCGATCCTGATGCTCACCGCCCGCGGCGACGTCGACGACCGCATCCACGGCCTCGACGCCGGCGCCGACGACTACCTCGCCAAGCCGTTCAGCTTCGGTGAGCTGACGGCCCGGCTCCGCGCGCTGATCCGCCGCGGTGCCGTCGAGCGGCCGGCCACGCTGCGGGTCGGCGACATCCACCTCGACCCCGCCGCGCGGAGCGTGCGGCGGGCCGGCGAGCCCGTCGACCTGTCGGCCAAGGAGTTCTCGCTGCTGGAGCTGCTGATGCGGCGCCCCGGCGAGGTCCTCACCAGGAGCTACATCCTGGATCACATGTGGGACCTCGGCTACGGCGGCACGTCCAACGTGGTCGACCAGTACGTGCGGTACCTGCGCAGGAAGATCGACCCGGCGGACGGCCTGTCGCGCATCGAGACGGTCCGCGGCGCCGGCTACCGCCTCCGCACCGAGACCACCGAGACCACCGAGACCACCGACACAGCTGACACAGCCGAGACGGGGACGTAGCGCCCGTGCCGCTGCGGGTACGACTGACCCTGCTGTTCGTCCTGGGCACCACGCTGGTACTCGCGGCCGCCGGCGTGCTGTTCTACGCGCTGCTGCGCACCAACCTGCGGAACTCCGTCGACGCGAACCTGCGCACCCGGATGGCCGTGCTCGCCGTGCAGGTCCCCGCCGCGGCGGACCCGGCCGCGCAGCTGCGGGCATACGGCGCCGGGCCCGCCCAGCTGCTGCGCCCCGACGGCTCCGTCGCCGCCTCGAACGACAGCGCCGGTCCCGAGCCGCTGCTCGAGCCCGAGCAGGTGGCCACCGCGCTCGTCCGCCCGGAGTTGCTCACATCCGGCGAGCTGCAGGAGCCGGGCGACGATGACGACGACGCGCGCGCGCTGGCCGTCCCGGTGCGGACCGGGGCTCGGGGCGGGGTTCTGGTCGTCGCGACGAGCACCGATCTGACCGACTCGGCCGAGGACCGCGTCCGCAACATCATGGTCAGCGCGACGGCGCCGATGGTCGCGCTCTCCGGGCTCGCGGCCTGGCTGCTGTCGGGCGCCGCCCTGCGCCCGGTCGACCGCATGCGCCGGCAGACCGCCGCCATCAGCGAGTCGGACAGCTCCGCCGAGCTGGACGTGCCCCCGACCCGCGACGAGATCGCCGCCCTGGCCGCCACGATGAACAACCTGCTGCGCCGGCTGCACGCCGCCCGCGCCCGCGACCGGGCGTTCGTCGCCGACGCCGGGCACGAGCTGCGGACCCCGCTCACCAACCTCAAGGCCGAGCTCGAGCTCGCCGGCCGCCCGGCCCGCACCCGTGACGAGCTCGTCGACGCGGTCGCGGGCGCGGCGGAGGAGACCGAGCGGCTGATCCGGCTCTCCGAGTCACTGCTCACGCTCGCCCGGATGGACAGCGGCATCACCGCCCCGCGGCGGCTGGACGTCGGCGACCTCCTCGAGCGGGCCGCCCGCGCCGCGACCGGCCACGCCGAGACCAGGCAGGTCCGCCTCCACCTGGACGCCGACCCGGCCCTCGCCGTGGACGCGGACCCCGATATGCTCCGCCAGGCGGTCGACAACCTGGTGGCCAACGCCATCCGCCACGCGCCGCCCGGCACCGCCGTGGACGTCCGGGCCGGGCCGGGTGAGGCCGGGAGGACCGTCGTCGTGCGGGTGCGTGACCGCGGCCCGGGGTTCCCCCCGGACTTCCTGCCGCGTGCCTTCGAACGTTTCAGCCGCGCCGACGCCGCGCGCACCCGCGACCACGGCGGCGCCGGCACCAGCGGAAACAGCGGCGGGACGGGCCTCGGGGGCACCGGGCTCGGGCTCGCCATCGCCGCGGCGGTGGCGCGGGCCCACCAGGGGACCGCCACCGCCGCCAACCATCCCGACGGCGGCGCCGTCGTCACGCTCACGCTGCCCGCCGCGGGCGGTTCCCCGCCGGACCGGTAGAACCTGGAGGAGTCCCATGTCCGCGCCGGACGGTGGTGTCGGGAAGCCGGCGGCAACGCCCTGACCAGGCGGCCACAGGCGGACGGCAAAATCGTGGGATGCGCGCCCTCGACCCCGGAGCCGGCCCGAGGGACAAGCGGTGACCCGCGCGCCTGGAGCGCTCTCATCAGCGTCACACGATCCAGCGGCGAAGCTCCCCTTCGTGAGAGGTTGTCCACTGCCATCACCAGCACACGCGGCATGTCGTGGACGGCGGGCAGGGGCTCCCGCTGCCGGGCGATCACCGGGGCGCGCGGGGGGCTGGTGGTGGCGGACAAGTTCCCGCCGACGATCGGCGGGATCCAGACGTTCGCCTGCCGGCTGACGGCCGGCCTGCCCCCAGACCGGGCCGTCGTCCTCGCCCCGACCCAGCCCGGTGACGCCGAGTTCGACCGCACCCTCGGCTTTCCGGTGATCCGCACCGAGCACGGCATGATCACCTCGCCGCGTGGCCGGCGGGAGCTGCGGGCCGCCGTCCGGGCGCACGGGTGCGAGGTGGCGTGGTTCCCCACCGCCGCCCCGCTCGGCGTGCTCGCGCCGGTGCTGCGCGAGGCCGGCGTCGAGCGGGTGGTGGCCTCCAGCCACGGGCACGAGGTCGCCTGGTCCCGGCTGCCGTTCGGACGGCTGCTGGTCTCCACCGTCGGCGCGCGGGTCGACGTGCTGACCTACCTCACCGAGTTCACCCGCCGCCGGCTCGCGGCGGTCACCCCGCCGGGGACCGAGCTGGCCCGGCTCACCGGCGGCGTCGACACCGAGCGGTTCCAGCCGGGCGCCGGCGGGGACGAGATCCGCCGGGGCCTGGGCTGGTCGGACGAGCCGGTCGTGATCTGCGTGGCCCGCCTCGTCACCCGCAAGGGCCAGGACACACTCATCCGGGGCTGGCACGACGTCCGACGCCGGCACCCGTACGCGCGGCTGCTGCTCGTGGGCGGCGGGCCCGCCGAGGACCGCCTGCGCCGCCTGGCCGCGCGGACCGGCGTCTCCGACGGTGTGCACTTCGCCGGTCCCGTGCCCGAGGAGCTCCTCCCCGCCTACCTCGACGCGGCGGACGTCTTCGCGATGCCGTCACGCACCCGGCTGTGCGGGCTCGACCTGGAGGGCCTCGGGCTCTCCGCGCTCGAGGGGGCGGCCAGCGGCCTGCCGGTGATCACCGGCGCCCAGGGCGGCGCACCGGACGTCGTCATCCCCGGCCGCACCGGCGTGGCCGTCAACGGGCACGACCGCACGGCCGTGGCCGCCGCCGTCATCGACCTGCTCGACGACCCGCGGCAGGCGGAGCGGATGGGCGCGGCCGGCCGCGCGTGGATGCGGGCGGCGTGGAGCTGGGAGACGCTCAGCCTGCGCCTCGCCGGCATCCTCAGCGGGCAGGCCCCGACCGGCGCCGGCGCCGCCGCCGATGCGGCATGGACCGCGGCAGATGCCGAGGATGGGGCAGATGCCGAGGCCGGGGCCCGGACGGCTGTCGCGGTGGGCGGCGCCCGGGTGGGCATGACGGTGCCGGAGCGCGGCGATGGTCGTTGAGGCGCCGGCCGAGGCCGTAGGGCCCGAGCCCGCGTACGGCCGGCGGCCGCCGGCGGGCTCGGCGAGCCACCGGTGGCGGACGGCCCTCGCCTGCGTCGTCCCGCTGCTCGCGGTGCTCTGGCTGCTCCACAGCTGGTCGACGGTCACGGCGAGCGTCCGCCACCTGACGGCCGCGCACCCGGGCTGGCTCGTCGTCGCGATGCTCGCCGCCCTGCCGACCTGGATCGCGGGAGCCGCCAGCCTGCAGGGGGCGGTCGCCCGGCGGCTGCCCGTCGGGCCGATGCTGGCCGTGCAGGTGGCGGGCAGCGTCGCCAACCACGTGCTGCCCGCCGGCTTCGGCGTCGGGGCGGTGAAGCTGCGCTTCCTCAACCGGCACGGCGTCCCCCTGCGCGAGGCGGTGGCCGCGGTCGGACTCGACGCCACCGCCGGAATGATCACCCATGTCGCGGTCCTGGTCGCGCTGCTCTCCGGCGGGTTCCTGCACATGAGCGGGCCACCTGGTGGGCTGATCGCCACGGTGGCCGCCGTGGTGGCCGGGCTGCTCGCGGTCGGCTGGGCCCTGCCGCCGGTCCGGCGGGCGTGCCGGCGCGGCTGGACGCACGTGACGGCCCAGGCCCGGATGCTGGCGGAGATCCTGCGGGTGCCGAGCCGGGCGGTGATGCTCTGGGGCGGCTCCACCGCGATCCCGCTCCTGCACGCGGCGACCCTGCTGTTCGTGGTGCGGGCGCTGCATCTCCCGCTGGCCGCCGGCGCGGTGTTCGCCATCTACTACCTGGCCAGCAGCGCGTCCGCGCTCATCCCGTCGCCGGGTGGTTTCGGCTCGCTGGACGCGGCGCTGACCGCGGCGATCGTCGCGGCGGGGCAGTCACCCACCTCCGCCCTCGCCGCCGTCCTCGGGTACCGGCTGATCACGGTGTGGATCCCGCTCGCGCCCTCGGCCTGCGTCATGGCGGCGCTGGTACGGCGGGGTCACCTCTGACCAGGGAACCCGCGTGTTGGATACAGGTCAATTCTTGCCGAAGGAGGACGCGGTGAAGGTGGGTTTCGTCGGGCTGGGAAGCATGGGGCTGCCGATGGCGCAGCGGATCCAGGCCGAGGGCCACGATCTCACCCTGTACGCCCGGCGGGCGGCCTCGCTGGAGCCGTTCGCGGGCACCGGCGTGACCGTCGCGGCGACGCCGGCGGAGATGGATCCGGGGCTCGACGCGGTCGGGATCTGCGTCTTCGACGCGGACGGCGTCCAGGAGGTCGTGTTCGGCCCACACGGCCTCGTCCGCACCCTGCGGCCCGGTGCCGTCGTGCTCGTGCACAGCACCGTCTCCCCCACGCAGATCCGGGAGATCGCCGCGCGGGCGGCGGAGCACGGTCTGCGCGTCCTCGACGCGCCGGTGAGCGGCGGTGCCCCCCGGGCACTGGACGGCAAGTTGACGATCATGATCGGCGGGGACACCGAGGCGGTCGCCGCGGCGCGCGAGCTGCTGTCGACGCTGTCCGACCACGTCGTCCACCTCGGCCCGGTCGGGGCCGGATCGCACGCGAAACTCATCAACAACACGCTGTTCGCCGCGCAGATCGCGCTCACGGACGCCGCGATGGCGGCCGGCGGATCCCTGGGCGTCGACCCCGAGGGCCTCGCGGCGATCCTGACGACCAGCAGCTCGGCGTGCGTCGCCTCCGGGTTGCGCCTGCGCGCCGGCTCCCTGGCCGCCATCGCCGCGACACCGGCCGGCCCGACACTCGCCAAGGACGTCACGCTGATGGCGGGCGCGCTCGACAACGCGGCCGGGGACGTGCCCGGGGACGTCCCCGGGCACGAGCTCATCGACGTGGCGCGGCGGTTCGTCGCCGCGATACAGGAGACCGGAGGCGCACGATGACCACAGCTCTGACAGCCGGGTACGGGGCCGTGGGGCACGGTGTCGAGGTCCCGTTCGGTGCGCTCAGCCGCCGTTGAAGGGAGCGCGGCCGCGTTCGAGCCCGGCCTCTCGCCCGCGCCGTGGTAATCCGGGTGCTCAACGGGTGACGGGGCGCGGGAGGGGGCCTTCCACCCGGTCCCGGCCGCCGCGCTTGGCCCGGTAGAGCTCGACGTCGGCGCGTTCGACGAACGCCGCCACCTCGTCGCCCGGGGCGGGAATGGTCGCCGCGACCCCGATGCTCACGGTGACGATCCGGTGGATCACCAGCGGATGCGGCTCGGCCAGCTCGACGACCGCACGGCGCAGGTGCCGGGCCAGCTCGACGGCGGTCTCCGGGCCGGTGTCGGGCATGACGACGGCGAACTCCTCCCCGCCGAACCGCGCCGCCGTATGGGTGGGCCGCAGGCTCGCGGCCAGGCCGGCGGCGACCCGCTGCAGGCACCGGTCACCGGCGGTGTGCCCGAAGTGGTCGTTGTAGAGCTTGAAGTGGTCGATGTCGATCATCGCCAGCGCGATCGGCGTCGAGTGCAGCCGGGCGCGGTGCCACTCGGCGTCGAGGACCTCCTCGAGGCGCCGCCGGTTCGCCAGGCCGGTGAGCGAGTCGGTACGCGAGAGCTGCTCCAGCCGCCGGTTGGCGGCGGCGAGCTGCTGGGTGCGCTCGGCGACCTTGCGCTCCAGCGAGGCGTACACCAGGGCGTTGTCGAGAGAGACGGCCAGCTGCCCGGCGATGAGCATGATCCCTTCGAGGCGTTCGGTGGCGAACGCACCGCGGATCATCCGGTTCTCCAGCAGCAGCATCGCCCGCAGCCTGCCCCGGATCATGAGGGGGACGGCCAGCAGGGAGCAGCGGTCGATGTCGGTGAAGTACGGGTCGCGGCAGAACCGGTCGTCGCGGATCGAGTCGACGACGACGACCGGCTCCCGGGTGCGTTCGGCGTAGCGGACGACCGAGGCCGGCAGCAGGCGCCGCCGGGCGGCCTCGGGCAGCGGCACGGAGCCGCCGTTCCCGACCGGCACCAGCCAACCCTGATCCTGCTGGTCACGGAGCAGCAGGTGGACGCCGGTCGCGCCGGCCATCTCCGACAGGATGCCCGCGACCCTGGCCCGCAGCCCGCCGACGTTGGTCTCGGAGCTGAGCGTGCGCGACGCCGCCGAGCAGATCGATGGTCCCGGTCGTCAGGACGGCGCGCCGCCCGGCCGGTGGGTCCGCGCCCGACGCGTTCGCCGGCACCGGCGCCGGGCGGGCGACGTCGGCGGCCGGACCCGCCACGTCGGACCCGGTGAGTCCGCCGGGCCCGGTGATGCTCTCAGGCCTGACGAGTCCACCGGGCCCGGTGAGCTCGACAGGCCCGGCGGGCAGCGCCGGGTGGGCCCAGTCAAGCTGGGCGACCTTCGCCGTCGCGCCCCACGCGAGGTAGTGGCGGCGGGCGGCGGCGAGCAGCACGTGGCCGGCCTCCTCCAGCCCGTGCGCCAGGTAGAACCGCGCCGCGCGCTCCAGGATCAGCGCCTGGTGCCACGGCCGGGCCCGGGTGGCGGCCTCCCGCTGCGCCACGTCGTACGCGTAAGCCGCCTCGCGGAACTCCCCGGCCGCCCAGGCCCGCTCCGCCTCCACCAGGCGCAGCAGGTGCAGGTAGTTGGACGGCGCGTCGGCCGCGCGCGCCGCCAGCCAGTCGATCGACTCGTCCAGCTCGTCCAGCTCGGCCAGCACGGCGGCACGCCGGGACGGCACCGCGGCCCGGGCCTGGCCGGCCAGCGCCAGCGAGCGCAGCAGCCGCGCCAGCGCCGTCGAGTAGTGCGCCTGGACGGCCGGCAGCACCGCCATCGCCCCCGCGGTGTGCCGGGCCAGCTCCACCGGGTGGTCGAGGATGGCCGCGGCGACCGCCCGGGTGATGTGCAGTTGGGCGGCGGCCAGCGGGTTGGCGGCCAGCAGCTCCGCGCCCAGCCGGCCCAGGTCGGACGTCCCGTCGGCCGCCGGGGGGCCGGCCGCGCCGCGGAGCACGTCCGTCAGGTGGCGGTACATGCAGAACGTCTCCTCGGCGTGGCCGTTGCCGGTGCACGCGGCGAACGCCAGCGCCTCGTCGACCTCGGCGGCGACGACGTCGAGGGACGGCGCGCAGTCGAACAGGCCGTACACCAGCGCGTAGTGGGTCCAGCACGCGTTCTGCAGGTCGCCGCTGCGGATCAGGCCCTCCAGGGCGCGGCGCGCCGCGCCCACGTTCTCCTCGAGCGGGTCGAACCAGTGACCGGCGCCGAGCACATACAGGAAACGCACCTGCCACAGCGCGGGTTCGTAGCCGCGGGCCCGGCAGACCTCGATGATCCGCCGCAGCGCCCGCCACCCGGTGCGATAGTCGTCGCGCCGGACGACGGCGGCGAACCCGGCGTGGCCGGCAGGGCCGGCCAGGGCCGGGCCGGGACCGTCCCGGATCCACATCCGCAGTGTCTGTATGGCCAGCCAGGCCAGCATCTGCTGGTCCTCGAAGAACGCGGCGGGCATGAGCCGGTTGATGAGCTCGGCGGCGCCGGACCCCGCCAGGTCCGCGCCACGGGCCCGCCGCAGGTCGTCGGCCGTCGTGGTCCGCTCGAGCCACTGATCGAGCGTGTCCAGGCCGCGGTCGATCTCCCCGTCGAGGTCGTCCCGCTCCGGGATGGCGAGGCCGAGCCACCGCAACTGCTGGTAACCCAGACTCAGCGCCGCCCCCGCCCGGCCCCGGTTGGTGAGGCTGCTGACCTGGACCAGGGTCGCGGCCGTGCGCCGCGCCGGATCGGCGCACAGCCGGCCGAGGGTCCCGTACTCCTCGTCGGCGTCCTCCAGCCGGCCGGGCATGTACAGGGCGGCGTGCCGGCCGGTGTGCACCTCGATCAGCTGGTCGGTGTCCGCCGGGTCGGTGAACGCCACCGCGGCGGCCAGCAGCCGCTCCGCCAGCGGGTAGTTGCTCAGCAGCGTGGCCTCGTCGGCGGCACGCCGCAGCAGGTCGGCGGTCAACCGCCGCTCCGCGGGCAGGCGCACCTCGTCGAGCACCGGCAGGTACTGCGCGGCCGCGACGGCGAGATACTCGGGCCGGCCGGCGAGCCGCCGGGCCAGGGCCAGCCGCAGAGCCCGCTCCGCCGGCCCGGTGAGGCCGGCCAGGACGGCCTCCTGCGCCCGGTCGTGGCGGAAGCGCACGCCGCGTCGCCCGTCGGTCTCCAGCACCAGCAGCCCGCGTGCGAACGCCGGGGCGAGCCGCCGCTCAAGCTCCCACGCCGCCTGCCCGGTCGCGGCCGCCAGGAGCTCGAACTCCACCTGGCCGGCCAGGCACGCGGCCGCCGCCAGTGCCTCCCGGGCGGGCGGGGCCAGCGCCGCCACCCGGGCGCGCAGCAGCTCGATCACGTCCGCCCGGGCGAGCCGGGCGCGCAGCGTCTCCGGCGCCCACCGCCAGCGGCCGGCCACCCGGGTCAGCAGGCCGTCGTGGCGCAGCGAGTTGACCAGCTCGACGGTGTCGTACGGATTGCCCCCGGTGGCCGGCGCGATCAGCCGCGCGAGCTGCCGGCCGCGCTCCGGAGGCAGCCGCAGCAGGTCGGTCACCATGGCGGCCTGGTCGGGCGGGGGCAGGTTCCGCAGCCGCAGGTGGCGCGGCCCGGCCGGCTGGCGCCGCCAGCGCGCGAGCATCGGCGCCATCGGGTGCGTGGCGTCGACCTCGTCGTCCCGGTAGGCGCCGACGACCAGCAGCCCCTCGTGGTCCTTCTCTCCGCCGAGGATCAGGTCGAGCACGCCGAGCGGGGTCCGACCGGCCCACTGCAGGTCGTCGACGAAGATCACCAGCGGACGTTCCCGGGACGCGACGGCGCGCAGCGTCTCGGCGGCGCCGCGCTGCGCACGTACCTGCGCGGTCATCGGGTCGCCCGCCTTCGGCGGGATCCGCAGCAGCACGGCCAGCTCGGGCACCACAGCGGCGGCCATGCCGGCTCCGGGGCCCAGCCCGCCCAGGAGCCGCTCCCGGACCTCGTCCAGGGAGCCCTCCGGCTCGGCCAGCAGCAGCCGGCCCAGCGCCCGCAGCGCCTGGCGGACCCCGTCGTACTCCTGGTCCCGCCGGTACTGGTCGAACTTGCCCGTCACGAACCAGCCGCCGGCACCGGCCACGATCGACCGCAGCTCGTTCACCAGGGACGTCTTCCCCACCCCGGGCACCCCGGCGACGAGAATCCCGCGGCAGCGGCCCGCCACCGCGTCGGTGAACGCCGCGCGGAGCTCGCCGGTCTCCCGCTCCCGGCCGGCCAGCCGGGACGGCGTCAGCGGCCGCTCCGGAAGATCGTGCTCGCCGGGCCGCACGCACGCGCCGCGGTGCACCAGGACGAGGTCGAGGGCCAGGCCCTCGGCACTCTGGTAGCGGTCGTCCGGCTCCTTCTCCAGCAGGTGCATGACGACGTCCGACAGCCCGGCCGGCAGTGCCGGGTTCACCACCGACGGCGCCACGGGCACCCGGGTGAGATGGTCGTGGATGATCCGCAGCGGGTCACCCGAGCCGAACGGCGGCGCGCCGGTCGCCAGCTCGTACAGGGTGGCGCCGACGGCGTACAGGTCGGCCCGCTGGTCGACGGGGCTCCCCGTCCAGCCGGTCTGCTCCGGCGCGAGGTAGGGCACCGTCCCGACGATCTCGTTGTGATGGGCGAACCCGGGCTGGATCTCGGTGGCGGTCGTCGCGAGCGCGAAGTCGATCAGGTACGGCCGGTTCCCGGCCCGGTTCACCACGATGTTCGCCGGGCTGATGTCCCGGTGCAGCACACCGCGCCCGTGCATCCCCGCCACCGCCCGGGCGAGCGCCCCGGCCAGGTCGACCAGCTCGGCCGGGTCCATGGGCGTGACCCGCCGGGACAGGTCCGCGCCACCGACGTCGGCCAGCAGGAGGCCGCCGAGGCCGGCCAGCGGGACGCCGCCCCTGTCGGCCAGAAGGGCGGAGCCCGCGCCGTCGAGCTCGGCGGCCGGCAGGGCGGGGGCCGGGCCGTCGGGCCCGGCGCCCACCAGGTGTGCGACCCCCTCGACCCCGGCCAGCCGCTCGAGGATGTCGACCTCGTGGCGCAGCCGCCACCGGGCGCCCGGACCCAGCGGTTCCTTGCGGATCACGCTCCCGGCCGGGAGCAGCAGCCTCGTCACCCTGGTCCGGGCCGTCTCGTGCAACAGCTCCGTCCGCACCATCGCCGGCGGGTCCCGGCTCGGTGGCGTCTGCTGGGATCCCCATCCGCAAACCCCCACACCGAGCAGCGTGCTGCCCGCTCGTCCAGTCTGCCCCCGATCACGGGGTCACCAACGGGACGGTCGCTGGCGGGTCCCGGCGGCTCCCGACACCGCCGGGACAGTCCCGGGCGCGGTTGCTTTCAGGGCTCGCGAAGGCTATAAGTGGGTTAGCACTCGACAGGGTTGAGTGCCAACCTCTGGCGCGACGGGTGCCCGGGCCGACGGCCCGATCATCATGTTCGTTTGGGCCCCGCCGGCGGCAGGCACTCCTCCGCATGGCTCAAGCCCAGGAGGAAACACTCCAATATGCCGAAGATCATTGCCTTCGACGAAGAGGCACGGCGCGGCCTGGAGCGCGGCATGAACCAGCTGGCCGACGCGGTCAAGGTCACGCTCGGCCCCAAGGGTCGCAACGTCGTGCTGGAGAAGAAGTGGGGCGTCCCCACGATCACCAACGACGGCGTCAGCATCGCCAAGGAGATCGAGCTCGAGGACCCGTACGAGAAGATCGGCGCGGAGCTCGTCAAGGAAGTCGCGAAGAAGACCAACGACGTCGCGGGTGACGGCACCACCACCGCCACGATCCTCGCCCAGGCTCTGGTGCGTGAGGGCCTGCGCAACGTCGCCGCCGGCGCGAACCCGATCGGCCTGAAGAAGGGCATCGAGGCCGCCGTCGAGCGTGTCTCCGAGGAGCTCTCCAGCGTCGCCAAGGACGTGGAGACCAAGGAGCAGATCGCCTCGGCCGCCTCCATCTCCGCCGGTGACCCGGCCATCGGCAGCATGATCGCCGAGGCGATGGACAAGGTCGGCAAGGAA
>NZ_UBIZ01000455.1:0-28492 GCF_900465275.1 Parafrankia sp. Ea1.12
CGGCGAGCGCCAGCGCGGCCCCGGCGAAGGCGGCCCCGAGCCGCAGACCCAGACGTCGTCTCACCGGTTCGTCCCTCCTGAATACTCCTGGCGTGCCGGCGGCGCGGCGGGGTCGTCCGCCCGCGCGGCGCCACAGGCCTCGCCACGGTAGACCCGTCCGTACGCGATCCCTACGGCAGGGTGAGTCGGGAATCTCCCAGTGTGCCTCCGGGGTGACGCTACGCAGCGTCGCGGGTCGTGGCGTCACGGGGCATGGCGAGACCGCGCACATTCGCCCTGACCAGGCCGGACGTGGTGCCCGAAGGTCAGGGCGCGGGTGCCGGAAGGTGTCGCCGGCCGGCGCCGCTCAGATCATCTGGGACGCCGCTCGGATTGATGTCAGATCACCTGGGACCACGCGTAGGCGAAGCCCATGACGTGGTCGGTCAGTGTCTCCAGGTGGCTCGCCGTCCGCTGGTCGACCACCTTGCCGTCCGGGCCGAAGGGCGGCGTCGAGGTGTCGATCGAGACGCCGAGCGGGGTCGGCCAGCCGCGCAGGGCGTGGACGGACGAGCGCAGCGTCGCGAGCGCGGTGCCTGCGGTCTGCGGGCCGTCCGCGCAGACGATGAGCCCGACCGCACGCCCGTCGAGATAGGGGCGGGGCGCGTCCCGGAGGTCCTCCAGATAGTCCAGGGCGTTCTTGACCAGGCCCGACATGCCGCCGTGGTAGCCCGGAGTGGCGATGACGAGGCCGTCCGCCCGGGCCACCTCACTGATCAGCCGCTGGGCCGCCGGCGTCCGCTCCCGCTGTTCCGGGACGTACATCGGCAGGTCCAGGTCGGCCGAGCCGAGCAGGACGGTCTCCGCTCCCGCGCCGGCCATCGTCCGCAGGACGGTGCTCAGCGCGTGCAGCGTCGTCGACTCCGGCCGGGTCGTCCCCCCGATGCCGACGATGGTCGGGCGGCGCCGCCGCTCGTTCCGGACGGTCGGGCCCGCGAACCCGGTCAGCCCACTGAGCGCGTCGAGCCCGCCCAGGCCGCCCAGCGGGTCACCCCCCGACCGGGCCGGTAGATCCTGACCCGGTCGTACCCGGCGCCGGGCCAGCAGGCCCTCGGAGTTGTGCCCCTCGCCGTTCGTCGTGAACGCGCCGTGCACGTCGTCCATCGACTCCTCCTCACCAGACCTCGTGCGGTTCCCCGGTGGACCGGCGCGGTGCGGCGCCCCGGTCCGCGACCGGCGACCGCCCGAGACCGGGCCCCCGCCGAGGCCCGGGCGCCCAGCGCCGGACATCGGTCGGATGTGTTGAATGACTTCTCATCTCATTACCGCAAAGACCAGGTCAGATGCGACGGATGGTGGCCGGTCGGCGTGTCACGGGTGGTCGGCGTGTCAGGAGTGGTCCGGGCCGCGCCGCAGCGCAGCCGGCAGCGCCACCGCGCCCGGACCGAAGGCGGCGACCCGGTCGTCGGGGTTGGACATGTGACAGTGCTGCAACGACAGACAGCCGCAGCCGATGCACGAGTCGAGACCGTCACGCAGCCGCTCCAGCGCCTCGATCTGCTCGTCGAGGCGGATACGCCAGTCGCGTGAGATCGCCGTCCAGTCCGCGCGGGTCGGGGTCCGCTCGTCGGGAAGCCGCCGCAGCGCCTCCCGGACCTCCTCCAGGCTCAGGCCGATGTTGCGCGCGGCCCGGATGAACGCCAGTCGGCGCAGCACGTGGCGGGCGTAGCGCCGCTGGCCGCCGCTGGTCCGGCTCGCGGTGAGCAGGCCCTCCCGCTCGTAGAAGCGCAGCGCGGACGGGGTGAACCCGCTGCGGTGCACGACCTCGCCGAGGGTCAGCAGATCCGTGGAGCGCATCGCCCGACGGTACTACCTGAACCTGAAGTCAGGTAGAGCTAGCGCGGGCGGCTCACCGCCGGAACGGGCCGGACACCTCGAAGGTCATCCCGGTCCGGCCGCGCCCGTCCTTCCCCCGTTGGGAGGAGAAGTACAGCCGGCGCCCGTCGGGACTGAAGGCCGGGCCGGTGATCTCGGAGGCGCGGTGGTCCGGCAGGTGCAGGAAGCGGGAGAGGACGCCGGCACTTGTGATCATGTGCAGTGCCGGCCCGGGGTTGTCCTCGGCGATGAACAGGTCGCCGGCGGCCGATCCGGTGATGTTGTCCGGGCCCGTCATCCGCGTTCCGCCGCGCGGGACCCGCTCGGGGTCGTAGAGCACGGAGATCCGCTCGCCGACCGCGTCGTAGGCCCAGACCCGGTTGTCGCCCTTGGTGGTGAAGAAGCAGGTGCCCGCCACGTAGTGGCAGCCCTCGCCGCCGTCGAAGGCGCGGGCGTCGGAGACCTGCCTGCGGGTCGACCGCGGGAGGCCGTCCGGGTCGGGGACCCGCGCCCAGCGCACCGGACCGGACTCGGTGTCCTCGGGTGCGACCAGCACCTCCAGGACGCCCGCGGACAGATCGCCCCACCGGGCCGGGCGGAAGCGGTAGAAGCAGCCGTCACGGCGGTCCTCGGTGAGGTAGACGACCTGGCGGTCGGGGTCGCAGGCGGCCGCCTCGTGGGTGAACCGCCCCATCGCGGGGCGTGCCACCGCGTCCCGGCGGCCGTCCGGCCATGTCTCGTGCACCCGCCCGAACGCGTGCTCCTCGCAGGAGAGCCAGGTGCCCCACGGCGTCGCCCCGCCCGAGCAGTTGGCCGAGGTGCGCCGCAGGATCCTGCTGGCCGAGACGATCGTGCCGGTGGCGTCGAAGTGCAGCGCAGAGGCGCCCCCGCGCCACGCCGTCTCGGAGTTGGAGACATAGGTCCAACCCGTTCCGGCGGGGAAGCAGGCGCCGCCGTCCGGGGCGTCGTGCCACTGAAGATCCGTGCCGGGGACGACCTGGCGCGAACGGGCGACCACCCGGCTGGTGAACCCGCGGGGCAGGGCGACCCCGTTGGCGTCAGGTGCCTGAGGGAGGCCATAGGGGCCCTCGCCCGGTCGGGCGGTGGCGGCGAGCGCGGGTGCCCAGCTCGCTCCGGACAGAGCGGCCACCCCGGCGCTCGCGAGCGCCAGGCGCAGCACGGCGCGGCGGTCCACGGTTGTCGCCTCCTCACTGCGGTCAGCGACCCGACCCTAAAGTGATGACGATGACACTGCTAGTAGTGGCGGGGCCGGTGGCGGGTCGTCCGCCGGCGGCGGTGACGCATGTCTCTGGCGCCGGAGGCGCCGGTGGGGCGTTGATACGGTTCGTCCGTGCTGGTCTCGGTTTTCCCGTCCGATGACGGTCCTGGTCCGGACGATCAGCCCGGGCCGGGGGGCGACTGCGACCGGCGCGGCGAGACGCCCTCGCCGAACGGGCAGGCTGCGGCCGGGCCCGCGGCGCACCGGCGGCACGATCCGCTGGGCGATCGCTGGATCATCGTCTCGGCGGGCCGGGTGGCGCGTCCGTGGCGCGGCGGCCAGGAAGCGGTCGCCACCGCCGTGGGGACCTACGACCCCGAATGCCATCTCTGCCCGGGAAACGTGCGCGCCTCCGGCAAGGCGAATCCCGACTACGACGGCGTTTACGTGTTCGACAACGACTTCCCGGCGCTGCGCCCCGAGCCCGCGGACCTGGCCGCGTCCCCCGATCAGGCGGTGTCTCCCGATCAGGCGGTGTTTGCTGATCCGTCCGGGCTGGATGCGCGGGCGGCGGGGCTGCTGCACGCCGAGCCGGGCATCGGCACGTGCCGCGTCGTCTGCTTCGACCCGGGCCACGACCAGTCACTGGCGAGCCTGGGGCTCGACCGGGTGCGGGCGGTGGTCGACACCTGGGCCGACCAGGAGCGTGAGCTCGGCCGGACCTGGAACTGGGTGCAGATCTTCGAGAACCGCGGCGCCGCGATGGGGGCGTCCAGCCCGCACCCGCACGGGCAGATCTGGGCGTCGTCGTTCCTGCCCGACCTCGCCGCGGTCGAGGACCGCACCCAGCGCGACCATCTGCGGTCCAGGGGCACCTCGCTGCTGGTCGACTACGCGGCGCTGGAGGCTGAGCTCGCCGCCGCGGATGACGGCGCCAGCACCGCCGCCGCCAGCAGAGCCGCTGCTGGCAAGGCCACCAACGGCAAGGCCGCTGACGGCGTGGACGGCCCCGGCCGGTCCGCGAGCCGGGTGGTCGTGGCGAACGACCACTGGCTCGTCGTCGTCCCCTACTGGGCGTTCTGGCCGTTCGAGACGCTGGTGCTCCCGCGCCGCCCGGTCGGCCTGCTCCAGCACCTGACCGACGCCGAGCGCGACGCGCTGGCACAGGCGCTGCGGTCCCTGCTCAGCTGCTACGACGCGCTGTTCGACTCGCCCTTCCCCTACTCGATGGGCTGGCACGCGGCGCCCGGCGCGCGCCCGGATCCCGACGCGCCGGTGCCCGCGCACTGGCAGCTGCATGCCCACTTCCACCCGCCGCTGCTGCGGTCACCGACCGTCCGCAAGCACCTGGTGGGCTACGAGATGTTCGCAGGCGTGCTACGCGACATCACCCCGGAGGACGCCGCCGCCCGGCTGCGGGCCGCCGGGGCTCGCGCGGAGAAACGGACAACAGAGCCCACGCGGGGGCTCACGCCGGGATGATCCCGAGCGGTGGCCTGGCTTCCGGTGGCAGCAGACGCGGGGGTCAGCGGGTGCTGGGGAGTGCCGTCGTCCCGGACCACTGCTGGGAGAACCCCCACAGGGTGCCCGTGGCCCACCACGGCCAGGCGTGTCCGCCGTCCCAGGGGATGCCCACCACCGTCGACGAGCTGGTGACCCGCTCCGACTCGGTGCGCGCGTCCGGGAATGTGACATGGACGTAGTCCGACCAGCCGCCGCGCCACGGCACGGTGGTGTCCGCCGTACCGTGGATGTGCATCATCCGGATGCGTGCCTGGTCGCAGGGCACGAGCAGGTGGCCCGCGACAACACCGGCCGCCGCGAACACGTCCGGTGCCTCGCAGACGGCGCGGGCCGCCAGCATCCCGCCGTTGGAGTAGCCCCAGACATAGACGCGGCTGCGGTCCACCGGGGTCCGCCGGGCCACGTCGGCCACGAGTTCGCGTAGGTAGGCGATGTCGTCCTGCCCATTCGTCCCGGCGCAGCAGGTGCCGGCGTTCCACGATCCGTCCACGGCGTGCCCGTAGGCGAGCACGAACCCGTGCTCGTCGGCGAACGGGGTGGCCCCGCTGATGTCGCGCATGTCGGCCGCGGTGTGGGCGTAGGCGTGCAGCAGGACGACGAGCGGCCTGGGCGCCCCGGAACGGACGGTGGTGTGCAGGTCGTAGCTGCGCCCCGACCGGAGCGCGATCTCCTTGGTGTACACCGGGCCCGCGTCGGTGGCATCGCTCGCGGTCCGGTCGCCAGTTCTGTCGGTGGCCCGGTGCATGGTGGACGCAGCGGCCGGTGACGGGGACGCGGACGTCGCGGCCGGCCGTGCGGGGGCAGGCGCCGTAGCCGCAGGAGGTGATCCACCGCCGTACATCAGGGCCACCGGCACGGCGGCCAGCGGGATGCCGACGATCACGAGCAGCACCGCCAGGAGCCTGCCGCCGGCCGTCACCGCACCCCCAACGCCCGGCCCAGCGCGACCTGAGGCCACCGAAGACAAGAAGAACGACCCTGCTCACGAGGAGGTGAGATCGGGTGGATCCGGGAGATGTTCGTACGTTGCTGTGATCGACAGAGGCTTCTCGCCGGGGGTGTCATCGTAGTGGGCGCCGACGGCCGGTCGTTCCCTGGGCGAGGCGTCTCACCGGCGGTGTCCTCCCGCGCGCGAGCCGCCACCAGCGGGTGCCTGCCGAGGGTGCCATGGCGGCTGCCGTCCGTGCGGGCCGGCCGACGTGCGCCGGCCGCAGGTGCCCTCCGGTGGGTGACAGCCGGCGGGTGACGGGCCCGGCGCGTGGCGAGGTCAGCCGGGGCGGAGCCGGTCGATCGCCCGGTAGACGCGCTCCTCGGAGACCGGGTACGGCGTGCGCAGCGCCTGGGCGAACAGGCTGACCCGCAGCTCCTCGATCATCCAGCGGATCGCCTGGACCGGTTCGGACCCGGCGCGAGCCGGGCCCACCTCGTCGATCAGCTCGTTGAAGGCCTCGACGACTTTACGCACCCGGAGGGTGAGCTGGCGGTCCCGGGCGGCGTCGGCGGGCAGCCGGTCCAGGCGCCGCCGGGCGGCGGTGAGGTAGCGCTCCAGATCGGGCAGGCGCTCGGCGCCCGTCTCGGTCACGAAGCCCCGGTGGATCAGTGTGTCGAGCTGGGCACGCAGGTCGGTCGCGGTCACCAGCAGCGCCGGGCTGCCCAGCGCCCGCACCCCGAGGCTGATCTCGTGGGCGGCGGCCAGCACGCGCTCGGTGCCGCGGACCACCGACCACGCGGTGTCCGCCAGGTCCGCGCGCACCGTCTCGAGTAGCGCGGCGAAACCCGCCTCGTCCCGGGCGGGCCCGCCGGCGCGGCGCAGCAGCGTGTCCACGGCGGCGGCGACGCAGTCGTCCAGCAGGTCGGTGACGTCGCGGTGCGGGTTGTTGCTCAGGGCCAGCTTCGCCGCGTTCGGCAGCCGGCCGATGATCCCCCGGACGGGGGAGGCGACGTTGAGCAGCAGCAGCCGGCGGGTGCCGGCCCACATCGCGCGGTCGGCCTCCTCCCGGTCGTCGAAGACCCGGACCGCGACCGAGTCGCCCTCGTCGACCAGAGCCGGGTGGGCGCGCACGACATGCCCGCCGCGGCTGCGCTCGATCACCGCGGGCAGCGTGCCGACGTCCCAGGTGCGCAGGCCCGAGCGTTCCACGCCGGCGGCCGCGGCCGAGACGACCGCCTTCGTCCGGGGCCGTAGCCGGGCCCGCAGCTCGGCCAGGTCCTTGCCCTCCGCGAGCGTCGCCCCGCCGTCGTCGACGACCCGAAAGGTCATCCGCAGGTGCGGCGGCAGCAGCTCGGCCAGCCGCGGCGGCGCCCAGACCCCCGAGGGGAGCGCCGAGCCGCTCATCCGGTGCAGCTCACCGGCGACGGCGTCGGCCAGCGGGCGGTCGTCGGCCGGCGGTCCGCCGCCCTCGGCCGGGGGACCGCCGGGGGCCGGGCCGTCGTCGGAGGTCAGGCGGTCCAGGACGGCGCGGGCGTAGTTCGGCGCCGGGACGAAGCCGCGCCGCACCACCTTGGGCAGCGCACGGATCAGCGCGGTGACGAGCTCCTCCCGCAGCCCGGGCACCTGCCAGGTGAACGGCTCCGCGCGCAGCGTGCCGAGGACCGGCAGCGGCACCCGTACGGTCACCCCGTCGGCGGCCTCCCCGGGCGTGAACTGGTAGGTGAGCGCCAGCTCGACGCCGTCGGCGACCCAGGCGTCGGGGTAGTCCTGCTGGCGGATCGCGCCCGCGTGGTCGTTGACCAGCATCGACGCGGAGAAGTCGAGCAGGTCCGGCTCGGTGCGGCGGGTCGCCTTCCACCAGGTGTCGAAATGGCGGCCGGAGACGACGTCGGCGGGTATGCGCTGGTCGTAGAACTCGAACAGCGTCTCGTCGTCGACGAGGATGTCGCGGCGGCGGGCCCGGTGCTCCAACTCCTCGACCCCGGAGAGCAGCTCCCGGTTCGCGTGGAAGAAGGCGTGCCGGGTGTTCCAGTCGCCCTCGACGAGCGCGTGCCGGATGAACAGGTCCCGGCTGACGACCGGGTCGATCCGGCCGTACTGGACCAGCCGCGACGTCACCAGCGGGATCCCGTACAGCGTGACCTTCTCGTAGGCCAGCGCCGCGGCCTGCTTGCGGGACCAGTGCGGCTCGCTGTAGGTATGCCGCAGCAGGTGCTCGGCGAGCGGCTCGACCCACTCGGGTTCCACCCGCGCCACGGTCCGCGCCCACAGCCGGGACGTCTCGACCAGCTCGGCCGCGACGACCCAGGTCGGGATGCCCGGCCCGCGCCGCCCTCCGGCCTCCGCGTCCGCTTCCGCCGGTGCGCCCCGGCCCGCGTCGCCGGCTTCGGGCCGCGCCGGCCTCCGCCGCGCCAGCCCGGAACCGGGGAAGATCGCGAAGCGGGCGCCCCGGGCCCCGAGATAGTCCTTCTTCTCCGGCTCGTAGCGGCCGAGGTGGGAGAGCAGCCCGGTGAGCAGCGCCTGGTGCACCGACCGGGCGTCGGCCGGGCTGTCGTTCGGCTCCAGCCCCAGGCTCCGGGCGATCGCGCGCAGCTGGCCGTGGACGTCCTGCCACTCCCGGATCCGCAGGTAGTTCAGGAACTCGGTGCGGCACATCCGCCGGAACTGGTTGGACGACCGCTCCTCGCGCGCGGTGCGCAGGTGCCGCCACAGGTTCAGGATCGACAGGAAGTCCGACGTCGGATCGGTGAACCGGGCGTGCCGCTCGTCGGCGGCGGCCCGGTGCTCGACGGGCCGCTCCCGCGGGTCCTGGATGGCCAGCGCGGAGGCGATCACGAGCACCTCGGACAGGCAGCCCAGCTCGCCGGCCGCGAGCACCATCCGGGCCAGCCGGGGATCCACCGGCAGCTGGGCGAGACTGCGCCCGATCGGGGTCAGCCGTTTGCCGGGCTCGGCGTCCTCGATGAAGGCACCCAGCTCGGTCAGCAGCCGCATGCCGTCGGTGACCTGGCGCGACTCCGGCGGATCGAGGAACGGGAAGTCCGCCATCTCGCCGAGGCCGAGCGCCTCCATCTGCAGGATCACCGAGGCCAGGTTGGTGCGCAGGATCTCGGGATCGGTGAAGGCCGGCCGGCCGGCGAAGTCCTCCTCCGAGTACAGCCGGATGCAGATCCCGTCGGACGTCCGGCCGCACCGGCCGGCCCGCTGGTTGGCCGAGGCCTGCGAGACCGGCTCGATCGGCAGGCGCTGCACCTTCGTCCGATGGCTGTACCGGGAGATGCGCGCCAGCCCCGGGTCGATCACGTAGCGGATGCCCGGGACGGTCAGCGACGTCTCGGCGACGTTGGTGGCCAGCACGATCCGGCGTCCGGTGTGCGGGGCGAAGACCCGGTGCTGCTCGGCCGAGGACAGTCGGGCGTAGAGCGGGACGATCTCGGTCATCGGGAGGTCGCGGCGGGCCAGCGCGTCGGCCGTGTCGCGGATCTCGCGCTCTCCGCTGAGGAACACCAGGATGTCGCCCGGCCCCTCGGCGCACAGCTCGTCCACCGCGTCGCAGATCGCCGAGACCTGGTCGCGCTCGGTGTCGGCGCCCGCCCCGGTTCGGGCGTCGCCACCGGCTCCTCGCCGGGCCTCGCTGTTGCCTCTTCGGCCGTCGCCGCCGGCTCCCTTGCGACCACCGGCTCGTGGTTCGCTCCGTGCCGCGGTGCCGGCATCCGCGTCGGCGTCGGCGTATGCGTCAGCCTCGGAGTCGGCATCGACGCCCGGCCCGGTGTCGATCAGGGGGCGGTAGCGGGTCTCGACCGGGTAGGTGCGGCCGGAAACCTCGATCACCGGCGCGTCGTGGAAGTGGCGGGCGAACCGGTGCGGGTCGATCGTCGCCGAGGTGATGACCACCTTGAGGTCCGGGCGGCGGGGGAGCAGCCCGTGCAGGTAGCCGAGAATGAAGTCGATGTTGAGGCTGCGCTCGTGCGCCTCGTCGATGATCAGGGTGTCGTACTGGCGGAGCAGCCGGTCGGCGGTCAGCTCGTTGAGCAGGATGCCATCCGTCATCAGCTTGATCAGCGTGGACGGGCCGACCCGGTCGGTGAAGCGCATCTGGTAGCCGACCAGCCCGCCCCCGCTGCCGTTCCCGCCTCCGCCTCCGCTGCCGTTCGGGCCGGCCTGGGCCCGGTCACGGCCGGTCTCGGGGATCACGCTGCCGAGCTCCTCGGCGATCCGTTCCGCCACGGTGCGCGCGGCGATCCGCCGCGGCTGGGTGTGCCCGATCATGCCGCGCACGCCCCGGCCCAGCTCCAGGCACAGCTTGGGGAGCTGCGTGGTCTTGCCCGAACCGGTCTCGCCGGCGATCACCACGACCTGGTTGTCCCGGATGGCGGCCAGGATCTCGTCCCGGCGCTGGCTGACCGGCAGCTCCTCCGGGTAGCCGATCACCGGGACGCTGGCCCGGCGCGTCTCCACCCGCAGCCGGGCGGTCTCGACGTCCGCCGCCAGCCGCGCGATCGAGGAGTCGCGCGCCGCCGGGTCGCGCATCCGGCGGGCCCGGTCGAGGTGCCGGCTCAGGCGGTGGGCGTCGCGCGCCATGAGCTGGGGCAGGCAGGCACGCAGCTCGGCCAGCGGCGGCGGTGCCGGCGGCGGCGTTTCAGCAGGAGAGATCACAGACGGCGTATTCCCGGGCGGTCGTCGGTTCGTGGGTACCCCGGTCGAGCTGGGCACGGGCCACGCTACGAGCGCGGCCGCACTCCGGCCCGGACCGCGGCGGCCGCCTTCGCGCGGCGTTGTCTTCGAGGCAGCTCTTCCGAGGCAGCCCCTCAGGGCAGCATTGTGCCCGCGCCGCCGCGCGCCGGCACCTGCTTTTCTCCAGCGCCGGGCCGGCGGCCCGCATTCCCAGCGGACACCGGCTCCGGTCGGGGATCGTCCCTGGATCAGCCCCGGGCCCGGGCGGGCGCGCTCAGTCGGTCGACGCGGTCAGTAGGTCGTGGTCGCCGCCAGCGCGAGCAGCACCAGCGCGCCGACGGCGGCGGTGGTGCGGATGGAGTTGAAGAAGTCCCACCGGGCCCGCTGGGACTCCCAGTCGGCGGGCGGGGCCTCCGGGCGCCAGGTGGCCATCGCGTTGTTGATCGGCAGGTCGCCCCGCACCGTGACGAGGATGTTGGTGAGCACGGCGACGGCCGCGACGGCGGCGATGATCGCGCAGGTGGACGCGCCGTCCACGGCCGCCACGATGGCCAGCGCGACCGTCGACAGCAGACTGCTGATCTGGAGCGGCTTCATCAGCTTCGGGTAGCTGACGTCGAACGCCTGCTTGACCAGCACATACGAAGTCGGGGGCAGGGAGTGCATCGCGGGCCGGACGGCGACCAGGCCGACGGCCATGGTCCCCGCGACGAGCCCGGTCAGGACTAGGGAGATCACGACAAGCGCCGAGACCATGGTTTTCCGGCTCTCCATCCTGTGGGCGCGGCTGAATGGGTGCATTCATACCAAGTTGCGGGAGCACTTGGGTGCCATTGCCTAGATGTGTGCCGGTTGATGCAGATGTCTGCCGGAGTCACCGACGGTGGACGCGTCGGCCGCCGCCGAGGTCGCTCGGGCCGGCCGTGGCCGGTTGCGACGTCGCGGATCGCGCCGCGAGCGCATCCTGAGCGCCGGGGCGGCGCCGTGTGGAGCCCGCGGATACGCCGCGAGCCGCGGCTCCGAGCACCGCGGCTCAGAAGGGTGTCGAGGTGGCCTGGCCCGCCCGAGCCGTGGCCTGCCTCGTGCCGCCGGACGGCCCCGCATGACTGGCTGGCCTATCCGGCGTCGGGGTGAATCTCGTTGTGGTACGCCTGGCCGGCTTCAGAGCTCGGTGATGATTTGGCTGAGAAGCTCGGGCGTGGTGGCCGGCGGCGGGCTGTCCACCGTCAGCCGGTTCATCGCTTCGGCGTAAATGTCCACATCTTCTCTTTTATCCATGTAGACGGCGCCGGTGAGCTGCTCCAGGTAGACCACATCGGGGAGGTCTGACTCCGGGAAACGCAGGATGCTGAAAGCGCCGCCCTCGGCCGCGTGCCCGCCGAAGGCGAAGGGCATGATCTGCAGAGTCAGGTTCGGCAGGTCGCACAGGGCGATCAGCTGCTCGAGCTGGCTGCGCATCACCTTGGGGCCGCCGATCGGGCGCCGCAGGGCGGCCTCGTCGACAACTACCCACAGTCGAGGCGCGTTCTCGCGGTGGAGAACCTTCTGCCGGTTCATGCGCACGTTGACCCGGCGCTCGATGATCTCCGCGGGCACACCGGTGTTGCCCTGCTTGATCACCGCCCTGGCGTACTCCTCCGTCTGGAGGAGCCCGGGGATGAACTGGAGCTCATAGGTCCGGATGAGCTGCGCCGCCTCCTCCAGCCCGATGAAGGGCTGGAACCAGTTCGGGAGCACGTCACCGAAGCTGTGCCACCAGCCGGGCCGGTTGGCCTCCCGGACGAGGGAGAGCAACGGCGCGCGCTCGGTGCTGTCCGTCACCCCGTACAGGGTGAGGAGGTCGTCGACGTCGCGTTCCTTGAAGCTCACCCGCCCCAGTTCCATGCGGCTGATCTTCGACTCCGAGGCCCGGATGTGGTAGCCGGCATCCTCGCGGCTTATGCCCTTTTCCTCCCGAAGCCGACGGAGCTGTGAGCCGAGCAGGATCCGACGTACGGTCGGACCGCCACCCGGCTGAGTGGTCGTCACTGTCGGCCCCCTCGCCATAGGTCAATGCAAGAGTACGGCATTCGATCTTCTACCCTCGTTCACCTCGCGCCTTCTCCGCCCCGTTCAACTCAAGTCACGTCTCGCGGTGCGAACGAGATACGTATACACGGTTGACGGAGAGCGCTCGCGACCGACTCCCAATTTCGGTGGGGTACGAGACTCGGTCCGGCCGTTCCGCATACTGCCCGGTCATTGCGTCCCACGCTGGGTACGCATTCCGAGGTTGGGCGGGCGGCTCCGGGCGCGGCGAAGCCCGGGCGGCGGGTGCGTAACCCGCGTCAGTCCGGCCGGCTCCTGGGACGGCTGCCGTTACCCCCGCCATCGGGCATCCCCCGGGGCGGGACCACCGGAGGAGGTCTGGTGGTGCCTGCTTCCATCCGGATCCCCCTTGACCGGATCAGCCTTGCTCGGTCGCCACTGTGGCAGAAAGACCACGCTGGGTCGAGCAGTTGCCGGCCGCCGGAGCACACCTCTGATCTCCTCACCGGTGATCCCGTCGCCGGGATCGGAAGAGCGCCTGTCAACGACGCGGAGCACACCTTTTTCCCCGCTCGCCGACGGTGCTCGCGCCTCGCGCACGGTGCCGCCGCGTTCGGTCCGGGACCCGCTTCTGTGGGCCGGAATCGGGCGTCGTGTCGACCGTACAACCTCCCCGCGGGCCTGCCGGGTGTGATCGGGACCTTCGTCTCGGCACGTAGGGCGGTACGGCGCTGAGGGCGGGAGCCTGGCCGCGCGCGCCGGAATTCACGTGGGAACGCTGCTCGGGGCACGCGCCGGCGGGATGCCGGCAGGCCGGACGGGCGCCGCCGCGGGCGGAGCCGAACAGGCCGTTCGCCACCACTGCCGGCGCCGGCGAGTGGGCACGATCGGGTGATCACCGGAATGGATCCTTCGGGCGGCCGAGGCGGGCTGGGCGCTGCCTGGCCGGGTCGGGACGGGGTCGGGACCGGACCGGACCGGACCGGACCAGGTTCGACGGGTCCGATGGCGTCGCGTCTGTCGGGGCTGGGTCCGTCAGCCGCCGGGTCTGTGTAGCCGTCGGGTCCGTCGGGCGTCGGGTCCGTCGGGTCCGTCGAGCCCGGGCGTGCCGGGCCGGGGCCGGAGGGCTGCGGGTTCGTGGCGGGCTCTCTTCCTTCCGATCTTCTTTGTCGCCGGAGAAAGTCCTACACCACAGGGGATCTCCGCGATGATCCGTGTCCGTAACGACGATGAAATGTAGGCGGAACACGAGATCGACGTTCTGCCTGCGGTATTCCGTAGTGCATTCAGTGTGTCCTGGTGTTGATGTCGTGTGTCCGTGTCGCGGGTTGTGAGTGTCACCCGAAAGGGCCGATCCGTAGCGGTCGAACGTCGCGTGCACGTGGGCGCAGGTCGGATGCACGTGCACACGCGCGTGCTGTATCGTGAGCCGAAGTCCGTGCAAGCGCACGCGCCGACCCCCGGAGGGAGGTGGGACGAGGCCTCTCATCGGCCGAGGCTTCCCTGTGGCGGAGCGGTTCTGTGGCTGCGGACGAGCTGCGAGCCGCTCGAGCGGAAAGGTGCCCAGACCGCGTGTAGCGATCGCCTGGCTCCGGACGAATCTTCAGGAGAACGACCTTGTCCAAGATCTACAGCGGTATGCCTGCCACGGCCCTACAGCGGGTTACCTGGCAGAAGAGTCGACGGAGCAATTCGCAGGGCAACTGTGTCGAGATGGCGCGGCTTCCCGGGGACGCGGTGGCCGTCCGAAACTCCAGGCATCCCGACGGACCCGCGCTGGTTTACACGCGGGCCGAGATTGAGGCGCTGATCCTGGGCGCGAAGGACGGGGATTTCGACAACCTGCTCATCTGAGCGGGGTGGTCTCACGGGGGTCCCCAGCACGTGGCGTCACGGTCGCCCTCGGGGGTGGTGACCAGGCATCCGTCAGGGTGTCGTTCGACACGTGTGAACTAACGGAAAGTGAAATGCCAAACGCATCAAGCGATCTCCAGGTGGCGAACGCATGGGACATCGCGCCACGCACCACCGGCGCCACGAACCTCCGCCTGGGTGACTCGCGCCAGGTACGCACCATCACCGCTGACGAACGAGGCGCCGGCCCACCGGCGCCGGCCGCTCGATCAGCGCCAGGGCGAGCTTGACGGATCCTGCTGTAGTCCGTCTCGCTCCGGATCACGACCGGACACCGGCGTCCGGTCATGATCGCAAGGTGAGATGCGTGGCTGGGAGCTCTCCGCCAGACCGTCTCCGTGACGCCCTGCGCGGGCCGCCGTGGCCCGTCGCCAGGCGCCGATACGGGGGCGGGCAGTACCCCAGGCCTCGGCAGCACCTGCCGGGTCGCATGACGGCTTGTGGACCGCCGGATCCACGCCCGCGCACCGCCCGCACCCGACCGCCGACGCGAGACCCGGTACCCGCCGCACCACGTACCGATGCGACATCGACCCCCCGGGGCTGACGCGAGCGCTGCCATGCCCTGTACGCGCACCGGAGAGCCGAATGACGACCCTGACCATGGATCGGATCTTCACGTCCGGGGATCTCCCGCTCCTGTCCCTCCCGCAGGCCGACGGGCTGATCACCTGCAGATGGTTCCACGAGCCTGTCGTGGTGCGGGCCCTGGCCGAGGACGGCGGTGACGCCGTCGGTGAACGGCGGCGTGCGCAGGTGGGATTCGTGATGGTGGAGCCGAGCTGGCTGGCCCGGGCCGCCGCCGAGCGGGTCCGCGGCCCCGGGATCGACGCGGTCGTGATGCACATGCAGGGCGGGCTGCCCGGCCGCAGCGCCCTGGCACTCGCGTTCGCCTCCCACCTGCGGTCGGTGCTGCTGCGCAGCGGGCGGGAGACCCACGTGGTCACCGCCGGCGCCCGGCCTGACCTGACCGGCCTGGCGGACCTGGTGCGCATTCCCCATCTGGTCACCGTCACCGACGCCACCGGCGCGATCGCCGACACCGTGGTCTGGGAGGTCATGACCGACGCCCAGTTCGACGCGTGGCTCGACGGAGCCCCCCGACCGGACCAGCACGCGATCGAGGCCCACCTGCCCGGTCTGCTCCGCCTGCGCGGTCTGCACCGGTCCGGCCGGCTCGACCGCCGGCGAGCCGGTGCCCTGCTGGACGTCCTCGAAGGCGGGACGCTGTCAACCCGGCTGATCCACCTCTGCCCTCGGGTCGTGCTGCCGCTCGCCGCGGCAGCGGCTGCCTAAGGCCACCCGCCGCGGCCGCGGCAGTGCGCAGCGGCAGCATGAGGCCACCCGCCGCGAACAGTCCGGTGCGGGCGCTCGACCACGTGTGACCATCTCGTTGTCCGCAGACCGTTGCATCACCCGGTGGGGCGGTGCAAACATGTACTAGCTGCCCGGGGATCCCCCCGTACCCCGGGCGGCCTTTTCATGTCACCGGCAGGGTCGTGCCATCCGTCGGCCCGGGGCCGACCAGCCACCGTCCGGTGCGTCGTCCAACGCCCCGTGGAGCCGGTCGGGGATGCTGATCACCAGCGCGGTGCCCGGATCCGCTCCCGCGGAGCGGATCTGCCGCGCCGCCGCCGCGACGGCCGACTCGATCACCGCCGACACCCCGTCGTTCATCGCCGGGACGGCGTAGACCACGTGGGGGAACCTGCGCAGCAGGTCGCCGGCGACACCGATCGCCGCGCTGATCCCGTGGTTGACCCGCTCGACCTGCACGGCGGCGCAGGATCCGTCGGCGAGCCGGGCGACACCGTCCGGAACGTGCGCGCCGGTCCGGACCGCCCGCTCGTGCTCGTCGCGCCAACGGCGCGCGCCCACCCACCCGACCACCGGGATGCCGGGCGGCCGGTGTTCCAGCAGCAGCCGGGTGCGAGCCACCTCGGCGGCGTGCACGGCCGCGGTCAGCGGGCCCGCGGCGCTGTGATCGACCTCGCCGACCAGGCGTGCGCCGTCGTCGGTGAGACGCACGATCCGACCCCGGTTGGCGAACAGCCCCTCCGCCTGGACGAGATCCGCCTGCTGCCAACGCCGCACGACCGCCCTCGCCGCGCTCGGGGAGGCCAGCCGCGCCGGGTCGAGCACGATGGCGAGATCCACCTCGTAGGCCGAACCCATCTCCAGCAGCCAGCTCAGGCACCGGAAGTCACGCGCGTTGATGCGGATGCTGCCCTTGTCGGATCGTTCCTTTCTGGCCACCTGGCTCATCTGTGTGCCTTCCCTGGACACCGGATCGGGTGCCGCCTCCAGACTGGCCCGATCGCCACGGAGGTCGTCCCGCCGCCGGATCGAGCGAGAAATTTATATAGAGGATTATTCTCTGGTTGTTTCGGCGGCACCCGCGGCGAGGTGGGTCTGGCACCGCGCGGGATGTGGGAGGTGAGGTTCCGCCTCCGGGGTATTCGCCTCCGGGACAAAGGCACGCCGTGGTATCGGTCGATCCCGCGGATGAGAACGCCGATTCCTCATCCGATGTGCCATCGTCGGCCGGAGGCCCAATTCTGCCAAGCGGGCGAACGCTGTCAAGTGCTCCGCCGGCCCGGCGTCGGTATTCGTGTCGACCCACGGCCGCTTTCCGTGACTCCGCTCCACGCCCGTATGGGCCTCGGGTCGTCGCCGCGGCGGGACGCCCGTCCGCGGCTTTACCGGGCCGCGTTTCCGGGATATTGACCGGAGTCAGCACTCCGCCGCTGTGGGCCGGTGTGCGGGTGGGGTTCGCCGCCGGAGCCGCCGGCTTCGCTGACCCGTCCGTCCGGCCTGCCCGGCTCCCGGCTGGGTGGGCGTGACCGCAGGCGGCGCGGCGGTGACCGACCGGTGTCGGGCCCGCCGCCGCGGGACCGCACCGGACGCCCGTCAGCGCCCGCGGCCGGCGGGGGAACGAGAGAAAGCCGGCGAAGCCAGGCGGGTGAGGTTCGTTCTCCCGAATCTCGGAATCATCCCGCCGGCGCGGTGAATCGGTCCGGCCGCGTGATTCGTGCGGGGGATCTTCCGGGCTTCTCCGCCACCCGGCGAGCGGCCCGGCCGCGGCCGGGCTACGGTTCCGCCCATGTCGTCAGCCGTCACACTGCCTGCATGGACCGAAACGTCGAAGTACCTGTCACTGACCACCTTTCGCAGTGACGGGCGATCCGTCTCGACGCCGGTGTGGTTCGTGGTCAACGGCGCCGAGCTGCTCGTTCTTACCGACGAAAAAAGCGGAAAGGTGCGCCGTCTGCGTGACTCCCCGCGGGCGACGGTCGCCCCGTGCGACGCCCGCGGAAAGGCGGCGGAGAGCCCGGTGGAGGTGATGGCAGAGATCGTCCCGGAACGTACCGGTGCCGCGCGGGCCATGGTGCGCCACCGTTACCGGGTCGCGGCGCCGCTGGTCTCGGCCATGTCGAAGGCGGCGCGCACGGTGCGCCGGCGTCCGCCGGAGACCCAGACCGCCATCCGGATCACCCTGCCCGGCCGGTAGCCGCACCCGCCACCCGCTGTTGGGGCGGCGGCCTCACGTGCCGTGGACGCCGCCGAACATCGCCTCCGACCGCAGCCGCAGGCCGGCCGTCTGGTCCACGATCTTCCGTTGGACGGCGGCCCGGGGGTCACGGCTGGTGATGCCCTTGATCCCCAGGTCGACGGCCAGCGCCCGCAACCGGGCCACCGTAAGCGGGCCGAGGGCGTCCAGGAGCTGCTCGGCGGCCGCGCGGCTGGGCGCGTCGAGCAGGGATCGGCGCAGCTCCTCGAGCTCGGCTCCGCTGGGAACCTCGACCTGGGCCCGGCCCGCGGCGCCCGCCGCCGCACCAGCGGGACGTCGCGCCGCCGTGCCCGTGGGACGTCGCGCCGCCGTGCCCGAAGGGCGTCCGGCGGCTGTGGACACCACGGCGAGCCGGGCGTGGCCCGCGATCAGGTCGGCGACCTGGCGGCTGTCGAGGCCGGTCAGCAGCTCCGCCACCTGGCGCAGCAGCAACGCGCCGAGGTCCGCGGGCGAGGCGCCGGAGTCAGCACCCACGGCGCCGGTTCCCGTGCTCATGGTGGTGGCTTCAGTACCCACGGTTGGCCGCCCCGATCCGCCGGAGGAACTCGTCGACGAGCGTGCGCAGCTCGAGTGCGAGCCCGCGGGGAATGCGCTCGGAGAGCACGACGGGGAGCTGGGTTCCGGCCGCGCCGGCGAAGTAGCTGTTGCTCTCCCGGACCATCGCGTCGAACACCGGCGCGTCGAGGCTTTTCGCCAGCTCGATGTGCGGCTGCATCGCGGTGATCGGCTGGCCGCCGTAGTACTGCACCATGGTGAACACGATGCCGAGGATCTGCGGGTCGAGCCGTTTGACCCCCGGGTAGCGGTCCGACTGCATGTCGGCGACCCGGTTGTACTCCCACGCGAAGCGGCGCAGCCGGGTGAGCAGGTGCTCGATGCCCAGCGTCGACAGCTCGTCCGGCCGGGCCGGGACGAGCAGGAAGTCGCACGCGGCGACCGCCATGCGGGTGATCACACCGAAGTTCGGCGGGCAGTCGATGAGCACCAGGTCGTAGTCGTGCGGGTGGAACGTCGCCAGGCCCGCGGCGAGACGCTGGTAGACGTCGAAGTAGTACCGGGTCGAGCGGTGGACCTGCGCCCCGCCCAGCCGGGCCGCCAGGTTCATCTCGACGTCACCCAGCGAGAGGTGCGACGCGACCAGCCCGAGCCCGCCGCCGTTGTGGGTGATGGCCGAGTTGACGACCGGCGGCGTCGTGACGAACGGTGAGAGGTGCGGAACGTAGGACTCGCCGCGCCAGGCCTCGAACCACTCCTTGACGGTCCGGTCGTCGGCGAGATTCGCCCGCCACTCCTCCGGGCGGTAGAACGAGAACGTGAGGCTCGCCTGCGGGTCGAGGTCGATCATCAGGACGCGCTTTCCCCAACGGGCGATGTCCGCGCCGATGTTCGCGGTGAGCGTCGTCTTTCCCACCCCGCCCTTGTAATTGACGACTGCCACGACTTTCACGGCATCCTCGCTCCCGTATCCCGCCGGTGCTGGTAAGAGGAAACCACACGCCGGCGCGTGATTCGTGCGGCGGGGCGCACGGCGGAGATTCGCGCGGAGCGGGTTTGTGCGGAGAGTGTTTGTACGGCGGGGCCGGGCCGGGGCGGATTCGCCGCGCCGGGCACGCTACTCCGTAGGACGGCCGGGCACGCTGTTCCGCGGGGCGGCCGGGCACGCTGTTCCGCGGGGCGGAGAGCGCGGCGGACCGGCCTGCCGGCCGTCAGGGCGGCGCGTAGCCGATGAGCCCCTCCGCTGTCTGGCCCTCGCAGTCGGCCTGGAGTGATTCGAAGTGATCCTCGCCGATACGGCACCGGTACACCGCCTGGGTGGCCGGCTCCGCCGGCTTCGCCGCGTAGATCCAGCCCAGCACGCCCACCGGCGTGCGACTCTCGCATGAGGACGCCAGCGAGGTGAACGACTCCGCCCCGTTGAGGCACGTGTAGACGGGAACCGTCCCAGGGGCGTCACCGCTGGTGAAGAGTTTGCCCAGCACATGCTCCAGGTGGAAGCCGGCCGCCGGCGCCGCGCTCGTGAGCGAGGCGTGATCCTGACCGTTGTAGTAGCGGTACAGCGGCGTGGCCGGCGGCAGCTGCGGAGTCTGGGACGGCGCGGGCGCGGGGGCCGCCGACGGCGGCACACCCGGTGTGCCCGTTGAAGGGCCCGGCGGATTCGAGCCCGGCGCCACGCCGGGGGAGCCGGAGGCGGTCTGGGTCGCGCCCGGCTTCGCGGGATCCGCGGCCGGGAAGCCCGGCCGGCTCGCGCGTGCCCCCTTGTCCGCCGGCACCGGGGGCACCATGTCCTTGAGCGCCCCGACCCGCATCCGCGCGTCCTGGTCGCTCCGGTCACCGCTCCCCGCCGACCGGTCCCATCCCACACCGGTCACGGCGAACGTGACCGCGAGCACGGCGAGGGCCAGGCCGGCGGCGGCGAGACCGGTCAGCAGGCCGGAGCGGCCGCCACCGGTGCCGCCGCTCCCGCGGCGGCGCGCCCGCAGGGTCCGATCCGCCACCGTGCCGATGCCCGGCGCCACCACCGCGCCCGGCGCCACCACCGAGCCCGCCGGTGCCACCGAGCCCGCCCGCGCCGCCGCGGTCTGGACGTCCGACACGTCGGGCGGGGGGCCGGCGCCTGGCGGCGTCGGTGGAACCCAGCCGGTTCCGATCAGTCCGCGGACCGCGGCGTCGGCCTCGTCGAGGCTGGCCACCGCGACCCCGGCGAGGCTGGACACGACCTGCGTCGCCGTCGGCCGCAGGCCCGGGTCCTTGGCGAGGGCACGGGCGAGCAGCGGAAGCAGGTGGTCGGGCACACCGGTCAGATCGGGGTCGTCGGCGAGCATGCGCATCGCGGACACCGCCGGCGCGTCGGCGGGGAACGGGTGCCGCCCCCGCGCCGCGAAGACCACACACAGAGCCCAGGCGAAGATGTCTCCGGGTGGCCCGACCCGCTCGCCGCGAAGCTGCTCGGGCGCCATCCACGCGACGGTCCCGAGCACGCCCCCGGCGGTCGTGTGGCTCGTGGCGTCGAGCGACCGGGCGATGCCGAAGTCGATGATCTTCGGGCCGTCCCAGGCCAGCAGCACGTTGGACGGCTTGAGGTCGCGATGCACCAGGCCGGCGGCGTGCACGGCCACCAGCGCGTTCGCCAGACCGGCGGCGAGGCCGGCGAGCATCGGCCCGTCGAGGTGCCCGCGCCGGCTCACCGCCGCCTGCAGGCTCACCCCGTCGACGTACTCGGTCGCCATCCACGGTGTCGGTGCGTCGACGTCGGCGTCGAGAACGGCGGCGACGAACGAGCCGCGCACGCGGCGGGCGGCGGCGACCTCCTGGCGGAACCGGCCGCGGAACTCGGCGTCGCCGAGCAGGTCAGGCCGGACGACCTTGACCGCCGCTGGTCGGCGGGCGGGGTCGAACCCCAGGTAGACGGCGCCCATCCCACCGGTGCCGAGCCTGCCCGACAGCCGGTACGGCCCGATGGCACGCGGGTCGGAGTCGATGAGCGGCTCCAGCATCCGGTGTCCTTTCCGCCGCGGCTCGGTGTCGACGGCGCCGGGCCGGCCGCCCGGTCGCCGATGGTATCCACCGGCCACATGCGCCCGAACAGGCCCAAATGCCACACGGCCGTGGCAGCGGCCGGGTGTCACCTTCGGCAGGGGGTCGCGCCGAGGGCGTCGAGGGGGCGCGACATCATGGGACGTACCGGCACATGGCCGGCCATCCGTATCGGCGCGGCACCTGGGAGCACCCATGTCCGACCTGTCCGTTGATCTGAACGCCGACCCGGCCACGCTGGTCGACGCGCTGGGCTCGTTGTCGGAGTCCCAGACGGAGACGGTTCTGCGTGGCCCGTCGGGCGACGCCGTCCTCGACGAGCTGTTCGCCCGGATGCGCGACAGCTTCCAGCCCGAGAAGGCCAAGGGCGAGGACGCGCTGGTCCAGTTCGTCCTCAGCGGTGGGCCGGGCGGTGCGACGCGGGTGTATGTGCTGGCCGTCCACGGTGCGGCGTGCGAGCTGACCATCGACCCGCCCGGCGGCACGGCGCCGGGCGGCGGGCGGACGGTGACCATCACGACCGACCGCGTGCGGCTGGTGCGCGTTGTCACAGGGCAGGCGAACGCCGCCAAGCTCTACCTCACTCGCAAGATCAAGATTGACGGTGACCTCAAGTTCGGCGGGCAGGTCGTCTCCTGGTTCGGGGTTCCCTCCGAGAACTGAGCGCCGCCGGTTACCGAGCGCACACCGCTGCGGGATCGCGTTATGGTCCGGCGGGGATCCGTAAACGGGCTGTAATCGATCCGCGGGACGGGTCGCGTCGCCTCGAGGTCCGTTCCGGTGGCCGGTCTGGCAGGCCGCCGGAACAGCTGTTGTGCAGGGTGTTGCCAAGACTTCCTGCTCACGCAACCATCTATCACCGTGACATGTGACGAGGTAATGCAGGTAACTGACCCGATCGAACGTGCGGGGCTTGCCGACGAGCTGATGTGGACGTCACATCCGCAGCGTTCGGCCCTGCGCGCAATCAGGGCCGCCGCCATCAGGCAGGCGCTCGAGGGCGGGTACGCCCCCACCGATCTCGCCAGCCGGATGAAGGTGACGGTCGCCGACGTCGGATGGATGGCGGACCACCCGGTGTCCGTGCTGCCGGCGGCGCCGCGAATGGCCGAGCGGGCGACACGCATCGCCTGAGCTCGCGGTCAGGACCGCGACGAGGGACGTAGTCCGGTCAACGGCGACCGGGCACACCTTTCGCCGGCCCCCTGGAACCGCCGAATCCCGGGGTGGCTCCCGCAGGCGGATCCGCTTTCTGCCTTTCTCCTCGCCAGCCCACCCTTCGCCCTTGGCCCTCGCTCGTCGCGGAGCAGGGCGACGTCGGCCCGCCGGGCGGCCCCGGTCGCAAAAGCTTGACCTGAAGTCAACTTCAGGTATTAGCGTCCGAGCCGGCTCGTGATCCCCCGGCCGTCCGGCCGAGGGGCCGCGCCCCGAACGCCGCCGGCGCGCCCACCTGGGACGCGCGGAAAACTGTCGGACCTCCGTGTTCCGATACGTGCGGCCGTACGGACCTCGGCGACGGACAGGTGGTGTTCAGATGAGCATGGAGTTCGCGGCCTGGAACTCGATGTATTCGGCGATGCACGCCCAGGAGGAGCGGCGCCCGTTCTCCCGGGCGACCGTGCGCCGGATCGCGGGATTCGCCCGGCCGCACCGCCGCACCCTGGGCCTGTTCCTGGTGACGAGCATCGCCGGAGCCGTCCTGGCGGTGGCGACGCCGGTGCTGGCCGGCCGGGTCGTCACCGCGATCGTGGACGGCTCCCGCCCCCGCACGGTCATCGTCCTCGCGGCGCTGATCGCGGCGATCGCGGTGGCCGAGGCCGCCCTCGGCGTACTCAACCGCTGGCTGTCCGCCGGCATCGGCGAGGGCCTCATCCTCGACCTGCGCACCGCGGTGTTCGACCACGTCCAGCGGATGCCGATCGCCTTCTTCACCCGCACCCGCACCGGTGCCCTGGTAAGCCGGCTGAACAACGACGTGATCGGCGCCCAGCGCGCCTTCAGCGACACCCTGTCAGGAGTCGTCGGCAACCTCGTCGCGCTCCTGCTCACCCTCGTCGTCATGATCAGCCTGTCCTGGCAGATCACCCTGCTCGCGCTGGTCCTGCTCCCCGTGTTCGTCCTGCCGGCACGGCGGATGGGCTCCCGCCTCGCCCGCCTGGAGCGCGAGGCCGCCCACCACAACGCCGTCATGGGCTCGCGGATGACGGAGCGCTTCTCCGCCCCCGGCGCCACCCTGATCAAGCTGTTCGGCCGGCCCGCCGACGAATCCGCCCAGTTCGCCCGCCGCGCCCAGCGGGTGCGCGACATCGGCCTGCGCACCGCCATGGTCCAGTGGGTGTTCGTGACGGCCCTGACCCTCGTGTCCGCCCTCGCACTGGCGCTCGTCTACGGGCTGGGCGGCTACTACGCCCTGCGCGGCGAGCTGGAGCCCGGCGCCGTCGTCGCCCTGGCGCTCCTGCTCACCCGCCTCTACGCGCCGCTGACCTCACTGGCCAGCGCCCGGGTGGAGGTGATGAGCGCTCTGGTCAGCTTCGAGCGGGTGTTCGAGATCCTCGACCTCGAGCCCCTCATCGTGGAGCGCCCCGACGCCCGCCCGCTGCCCGCCGGCCCGGTGTCGGTGGAGTTCGACCACGTGCACTTCGCCTACCCCTCGGCCGACGCCGTGTCACTGGCGTCGCTGGAGGAGGTGGCCGTCCTGGACGAGCGCGAGAACGGTGAGGTGCTGCACGACGTCTCGCTGCGGGCCGAGCCGGGCCAGATGATCGCCCTCGTCGGTTCGTCCGGGGCTGGAAAATCGACGATCGCCCAGCTCATCCCGCGTCTCTACGACGTGGGCTCGGGTGCGATCCGGCTGTCCGGGGTGGACGTCCGCGACCTGACCGCGGACTCGCTGCGCGAGACCATCGGCATGGTCACCCAGGATGACCACCTCTTCCACGACACCGTGCGGGCGAACCTGCTGCTGGCCAGGCCCGAGGCCACCGAGGCCGAGCTGTGGGACGTGCTGGGCCGGGCCAGGCTGGCGGACCTGGTGACCCAGCTTCCCGACGGGCTGGACACCGTGGTGGGGGAGCGGGGCTACCGCCTCTCCGGCGGGGAGCGCCAACGCCTCACGATCGCCCGCCTGCTGCTGGCCCGCCCCCGGGTGGTGATCCTGGACGAGGCCACCGCGCATCTGGACTCCACGTCCGAGGCGGCCGTGCAGGAGGCGCTCGGCGAGGCGCTGGCCGGCCGGACAGCGCTGGTGATCGCGCACCGGCTCTCCACCGTGCGGTCGGCCGACGTCATCCTCGTCATCGAGGCCGGCCGGATCGTCGAGCGCGGCAGCCACCCCGAGCTCATCGCGGCGGGCGGTCGTTACGCCGAGCTGTACCGGACCCAGTTCGAGCAGCGGGACCCCGTCGCGGAGGTGCCGCTTCAGCCTGCGCCTGCGCTCGCCGGCGCCGAGTAGGCCCGGTGGCGGCGAGCGCAGGCGGCGGTTGGCGCGGCAGCGTGCCAGCCATGGCGAGCGCGGCGGCCAGCGCCGTGGCGGGCGCGGTGGGTACGGCTGCGCCCGCCACGGTGTGGTCAGCCGGCTGGCAGCGCCTTCGACCACAGGACACCGCCGGCCGCGTCACGCAGCTCGACGGTCAGCGCGCGGGAGCCGCCGTCGATCGCGAGGCGGCCGAAGAACTGCAGCCCGGCGGAGGGAGGGAGGTTCGACTGGCCGGGCGGAGGCGTCCGGGCGAAGACCTGCTCGGGACCGAAGGTGGGATCGAGCGCGTTGGGGCCGAACGTGCCCGCGTTCAGCGGCCCCGCCACGAACTCCCAGAACGGGTCGAAGTCCCGGGTGGCGGCCCGGTCGGGGTGATAGCTCAGCGCCGCGGTGTAGTGCACGTCCGCGGTGATCCATACGGTGTTGCGCACCCGGTTGCGCCGGATCGCCGAGAGGACCTGCCCGATCTCGACCTCACGACCCAGCGGCACCCCGGGCGAGCCCTGCGCCACTCCCTCGATGGCGGTGGTGCCGTCCGGAACGACGATGCCGAGCGGCAGGTCGTTCGCGATCACCTTCCAGGTCGCCCTGCTCCTGGTCAGGCCGTCGATGAGCCAGTCCCGCTGCCGGGTGCCGAGAATCGCCGCGCCGGCCGGATCCGTCTGCCCCACCCCGTTGTTGTTCTTGTAGCTGCGCATGTCCAGGACGAACACGTCCAGCAGCGGGCCGTAGGAGATCTTGCGGTACAGCCGGCCCGCCGGGTCCGGCCGGCCCGGCAGTGTGGGGGTGTACTCGAACAGAGCCTGCCGCGACCGGGCGGACAGGACGTCCACGCGCTTCTCGGTGTACCGGTCATCGGTGAGGATCTCGCCCGGATACCAGTTGTTCGTGGTCTCGTGGTCATCCCACTGGAACACCCAGGGAACCTCGCGGTTGAACGCGAGCAGGTTCGCGTCCATGAAGTTGTAGCGGAAGTTCCCGCGGAACTCGGCGAGGGTCTCGGCGACCTTGCGCTTCTCGTCGGTGACCAGGTTGCGCCACACACTGCCGTCGGGCAGCGCGACCGTCTCGGCCAGCGGCCCGTCGGCGTAGACGAAGTCACCCGAGCAGATGGCGAAGTCAGGCGACAGCCGGCGCATCGTCTCGAAGATCGTCATTCCGCCGCGGTCGGGGTTGATTCCCCAGCCCTGGCCGCAGACATCACCGGACCACACCAAAGACACGTCCCGGGGGCGGACCGGCGCGGTCCGCAGACGTCCGACCAGGGTCTCGCCGACGCGGCGCGGATCATCCGCCGCCGCCAGCCGCACCCGGTAGAAGACCTCGCCGCCGGGCGGGAGCCCGTTCACGGCGACGACCCCGGTGCGGTCCGTGGCATCGGTGAGACGCGTGACGCCCACCGTCCGCGCCGACCGGAACGACTCGCTGCCTGACACCTCCACGGTCATCAGCGCCGGGCGGTCCGAGCGGGCCCAGATCACGGCGCCGCTGGTGTCGACATCGCCCGCCTGCACCCCGGAGGTGAACGCCGGGCGCCCGCCCAGCACCTGCCCCGGCCCGCCGGCGGCGACCGCCGGCGCACCGGTCGCGGCGCCGGCCCGCCCGGCCCCGCTCCCCAGCCCGACGACGCCGGCGGTCGCCACGACGGCGCCGCCGCGCAGCAGCGCCCGGCGTCCCACTCCGGCCGGCCCGAGCTCCGCCGGACCGTTCTCGAGGGGTGACGTGGATCGGTGGTCAGGTGCGGTCATGAGCGTCCTTCCTCCGGCCGCACCGGCCCCGCGCGCGCCCCGGCGGTCGCTCCCCCATGGCCGCCATCCCGCGCGGTGGCTCCGGCGCGGCGTCAGCGCGATGGCCCCAGTGGGGAGAAGCCTGGCAATCACGGCGATCCGGCGACCGACTCCCCGCCGACGCTCCGCGTACGGCGCGATGAACGTTGCGGAACGCGATGAACATCGCGCAGAGGTATGAGCGGTGGGGACGGGCGGGCCAGTCAGCCCGGCAGCCGGCCAGCCGGCTGGTGAGGCCCCGATCCCGGCTGGTGAGGTCCAGAGCCGGCTGGTGAGGTCAAGAACCCGGCTGGCGAGGTTCTGAACCCGGCCGCGGGCGGCGCGGAACAGTCCCGGTGGCGATCTGGCCCGGTCGGAGGGTGTCTCCGCGCGGGCGCTCCTGACCAGCGCGGACGGGACCACCAGGTGGTCCCGTCCGTGAGTGCATAGCCTATGATTTCCGCCCCAAGCGCTGTTTTCCGTGTGGTGCGCCGGAGGGAGACCCTGGATTGGGCGGGCGACCGGGTGTGCCACGGGATCCAGAGCGGCGATCCAGAACGCTCCCGTTCGACCTGCGCGGCGGAGGCCGGCCGCCCCGCAGCGCCTCCTCGCAGCTCTCCCGGGTGCTCCTCGGCTTCCTGTCCGTCCTGGTCTTCGCCGTCACCGCGGGCGGATGGGCCGTCTACACGTACGCCAACGGCCGCATCGGGCAGGTCAACCTCGACCTCGGTGACGACCGGCCCGAAGAGTCCGAGGGCGCCACCAACTTCCTGCTCGTCGGCACGGACAGCCGTGCGGGCCTCGAAGGGCAGCGCTCCGATACCACGATCCTCGCCCACTTCGGTGAGGACGAGACCGTGACCATGCTGTCCATCCCGCGCGACACCTACGTCACGATCCCCGAGTACACCGACACCGACGGGCGCAAGCACGCCCGGCACAAGGCCAAGTTCAACTCCGCGATCTCCGACGGCGGCCCGTCACTGCTGGTCCGCACGATCGAGTCGCTGACCAACATGCGCATCGACCACTACGTCTCGATGGACCTGGCGGGCTTCAAGTCGATCACCGACGCGATCGGCGGCGTGGACGTCTGTGTCCTACCCTCGGACCACAAGGAGTTCGTCGCCGAGAACGGCCGGACGAGCCGCAACACCAACGACCCGATGAGCGGCTTCGTCGGCGGCCCGGGGACGGTGCACGTCGGCGGCGAGCAGGCCCTGGCGTTCGTCCGGCAGCGGCACGGCCTGCCCGGCGGCGACATGGACCGCATCCGCCGCCAGCAGCAGTTCATGGGCGCGGTGTTCCACAAGGTCGTCGGCGGCGGGGTCCTGACGAACCCCAGCCAGCTCGAGCAGCTCCTGTCCACGGCCACCGGCGCGCTCACCCTGGACGACAACACCGATCTCCTGGACCTGCGGAAGCTCGCGACCAGGCTGAAGGGCATCGCCTCGGGCGGGGTCGGCATGCAGACCCTGCCGACCCATCCGCCCACCAGGGCCGAGGGCGCGGTGAACGACCGCGGCGAGATCCTCGTCGGAGGGCAGAGGGTGTCCGTCCAGTTCTACAACCCGGCCGATCTGGAGCGCATCGTCGCCCCGCTGGGCGGCTCCACAGGTTCGGCCCCGGGCGCCGGCGGCGCCGACGCCACCGAGGTCGCCGTCCAGGTCTTCAACGGCAGCGGGATCGCCGGACTGGCCGCCGACGCCGTCGACGAGCTGAACGGCAAGGGCTTCCGGGCAACCAACGCCGGCAACGCCTCCACCAGCAACTACGTGACCTCGCGGGTCCGCTTCGGCACCGGCCTGGACGCCGCGGCGGCCACCCTGCAGACCCTCGTACCCGGGGCACGGCTGGAGAGCGACCCCGGCATCGACGGGCTCCAGCTGATCCTCGGATCGTCCTTCGACGGCATCGCCGACGTCCCGGTCACGGCTCCCGCGGCCGCTCCGGCCGCCACCGGCGCCGAGACCGCCGCCGCCGGTACCACGGCAGACGGAGT
>NZ_UBIZ01000454.1:0-13200 GCF_900465275.1 Parafrankia sp. Ea1.12
GCTGCCTGACTACCCGGGAGGAATAGCCACAACCAAACAGCCACCCCGTCACGCCAGGCCCGACCACCCGGCGCGGTCAGCCACGCCCGCAGCCGACCCAGCCCACACCGGAAATCCTCACCTCAGAGAGGAACGGGCGGCCTGCCGGGCGCCAGCGAGATCCCCCTGAATACGTCGCGGCTCGACCGTCGCCGACCTGTTGATCGCAACGATGCCGCACGGCGGGAAGATCAGCGTGACGATGATCGCCAGCCAGAGAAACGAGTGCACCGGTGGAATCATCGTGGGGCCTGGCCATCCATAACCCCACCACACGCGGTGGGGAGCCCCGTAGCCCGCTTGCGGATAGCCATGGACCGGATAGCCAGGGCCATAGCCGCTGTGGGGACGAAACCCAGGCGTCCAGCCGCCAGGGCCCGTCCCAGCGGTTGTTCGCCACAGCTGCCATGGGTCCTGTCGCTCATGCCCTTGCCGTTCATCCCACAGGCTCGGTTCCTGCTCCGGTCCGGTACCGCGCGCCTGCGCGGCGGTCTCCTCAAAGTCTTCGGCCGGGCGGACGGGACGTCCCAGAGCCCGCCGGCAGGGTGGCCGCCACGCGTCCGGTCCGCGTCGCCGGTGTCGGCCCGCCTGTCCTCGGCCGCAGTGTGCCCTCGTTCGGATGTTCCGTGCCGCCCGGTCCGCGACGCGGCGAGATGGCGGTCGTAGTCCGTCCGCAGATCACGTAACACCTCGTACGCCACGTTGATCAGAGCCATCTCCGCCACGTCGGTCCCGCCGGTCCGGTCCGGGTGACGGGCCCGTGCGAGGGCCCGGTAAGCCTCCTTGATCTCCGCGTCCGATACCGACGCTGAGATATTCAGCATCTCGTAGGCGTTCTGGCCGTGCAGCGCCCGGAGCATGCGGGCCAGCCGGGTCAACGCCCGATCCTGCGGACCACGTCGGCGCGGTAGCAGGCGAGGGACCAGTGAGCCGTCGCGAGGCTGTGCCCCGGCGGGATGTGCATGCGGCCCGCCGCAACCGTCACGGTCCGTGGGCCAGCGAGGATGAACGTGACAGCGTCCATGGTCGTGGCGGTGCCCTCGTAGTGCCAGTCGGCGCGCAGGATCTGCTCTCCGCGGACGAAGGGCTCCTGTAGAAGCTGCTGGACGAGGGGCGGTAGGTTGCCCAGCACCTCACGCTCGCGGCTACTCAGGCTCGTGCTCGGCGGAGCCCCGTACGGCAGATGCCCGTCGGCCGTCGACGTCGACGATGCCGCCGGCGGTGGGGTGCCGGAAGCGCGGGCGCCGGGACGATGATCGATGTTCTTCCTGCGGACCGTCGCCGGATCGATGACGTAGGTGCTGACGGAGTAGCTGCGCGTGCCGTTCGGACGGGTCGTGGGTTCGGCGACGCAGAGGCCCAGGCTTCCGAAAGCGACCGCCTTGACCCGCCCGTCCGTCTGGGTGATCGCCCACCATGCCTGGATTCGGCCGGCACGTTCCTCCACACGGGAGCGGATCTCGGAGTCGAGCATCCGCCAACAGGCGTCACGCAACGGGAGTGAGGCGAAATCGAACCCGTGCGCGGCGAAGACCGGCGGAACCGGAGGGTCTGCTCCACGGATATCCGCGGCCGCGGACCGGAAAGGCTCCACAGCGGACGGCGTCGACGCATGCGGCCGAGGACCACGTCGGTCGGGATCATCGATCAGGGGAAGGCGGTCGGGGGGCATACGCGATATCACCTCGCCTTTGACCAGACAGGACCGTGCACTGCTAACGCGCCGGCGGCTCCTTGCGGGGTGGCGGCTGCCGGTCGAGGCCGATCCGAACCTGCAGGCCAAGATGCTGTTCCAGCAGATGTTTGAGTTCTGGATCCTCGATGAGCCGCAGCCGCTCCTGTTCACGGGCATCCGCCCTGGCCTGCCGTTGCGCGGAGCGCTGTGCACGTTCCATTACCTGCTCTGCGCGGCGAGCCCAAGCCTCGATCTGCCACCGTTCCCGGACGAGGTCCTGACGCTGCCGTTCCTGCGCGCGCAGGAACTCCGACCACAGTGATCGCCGACGAGCCACGATACATAGCGCATCAGAACGTGCGCCGACTGACAAGAGTCGATCGCACATGGACCAACTCCGAGACGGTCCGACCCCCATCGAACGCATGGGGTAGCAGTCGGCCCGGATGGATGGCTACGAGGTCATCACCGGCCCTGAACTGCACATCTCGGCCGACCCGGCGCACCGGTGGGATACTGCCTCGGCTGACAAGACGAGGCAGGTTCGCCGCTCCGCCGCTGTGGCGGCCGGTAAGGAGCGGCGGTATGCCCTGCGGGAGGTGCCTGAGCACACGGCCAACGGTGTTGTCGCCGAGACGTTCATGACCGCGTGGCGGCGCTTCTCCGAGGTGCCCGACCCTCGTTGCCCTGGCTGCTGGGTGTCGCTCGCAGGGTGGTGGCGAACCAGCGCCGCGGCAAGACGCGTCTTGCGCGGCCGCGGCTGACCATACGGGACGAGACGGAGCCGGCCGGGGGCAATCCGGTACGCCTAGGCCGGCGGGGTGTAACCGTGGATCTCGTGCTCGGCGATGCGCCACACACCGTCCGGCTCGCGCCGCTGGAGCTGGCGGTGGTCGAACACGGACCGCGCGGTGAACGGCCCGTCGCCCTCAAGCGTGAACGCCGCCGCCGTGTACTCGACCGCTGTGCGATCGGCATCGAGCGACCAGGCCCGCAGGTTCGTGATCAGGTGTCGGCCACGCAACGGCGACATACCGCGCTCCATCACGGACCGGACTGCGTCCCTCCCGTGGGCCTGGAACACCGTCGCGTCCTCGGTGTACAGCGCCAGCGCGGCGTCCACGTCGCGGGCGTCGAACCGGCTGAACAGCTCGGCCACGAGCGCCTCGGCTGTTAGCCGCCGCGCGACTTCCGCACTGTCGGGAACCACTCCTGGATCGCGCATACGCAGTGTCTGCCCATCGTCGGCGGCGAGCATTCGGCTAAGCCTACTCCCACGGGCCCGGGCCAGAACCGCGCCCGGGACGGTCCGGGTGACGGGAACGGAGTCCCTGAACGGCCAGCGGCCGCCCCGTCAGACCGAGGCTGCCGCGTACTTCGCCTGTCTGGAGGCGATGCAGAACGCAGCCAAACATGCGCCGGGTGCCGCCGTGTGCGTCGACATCGGGCTGGCCGACGGGGTCCTCAGCTTCACGGTCAGTGATGATGGTCCCGGCTTCGATCCGGCCGCCCCGGAAGGCGGTGGCACGGGCCTGCTCGGGATGGCGGACCGGGTGGGCGCGGCGGGGGGGCGCCCTGAGCATCCGCTCGGCGCCTGGAAACGGCACCACGGTTTCCGGGAGGCTACCCGCGTCCCCCTTACCTCCCTGGTCCGCCGGATAAGGCGGCACCGCTCGCCCGCTGTCTCAGCGCATTCACCCCTATAGGGATACGCGATGCGACGCACTTCCCGCACGCGGTGTCCTGCCTGATCTCGACGGCGACAACGTCGCCGGTGGACGCCGGCGAACAGGCCACGGCCGACCGAAACCGGCCGCACCTGGCCGCCGGGATGCGCGCCGAGCGGTAGGTGCCCATGCTGGTGCGGTCCGAGGGTTCGCCGTCGAAGGAGCGCCATGATCGAACTGCTGGCCCCGATGCCGCTGTCGTCATGGGCAGGCACCAAAGAGACGCTGCACCGGTACGTGCAGGTCGTAGGAAAGATCCGGTTGAGCGCCAGCCCACGTCGGAACCACTGGTGGAACGTCCCGTTCCACCTCACCGGCCGCGGTATCACGTCCCGTCCGATGGGCCTCGTCGACGGTAACCCGATTTTCACGATCGACTTCGACTTCGTCGGACACGACCTCGTCGTACACAGGCTGGACGGCGAGACGGTGTCGTTCCCGCTCGCGGGGCGATCGGTCGCATCCTTCTACCATCAGACGCTCGAGGCGCTCGGAGCGCTCGGCATCACGGTGCACATCGACCATCCGCATCCCTTCGACCTTCCCGACTCCGCCCGGCCGTTCCAGGACGACACGGAACACGCCGCGTACGACCCGGCACAGGTGACGCGCTACTGGCAGTTGCTCAGTCAGGTCAACCTGATCCTGGAGGAGTTCGCCGGCGGCTTCTCCGGCAAGGTCAGCCCGGTGCACCATTTCTGGCATACGTTCGACCTGTCCCATACCCGCTTCAGTGACCGCCGGATCGACCAGCCTACCGACGTCGACCCGGTGACGCGCGAAGCGTACTCACGTGAGGTCATCAGTTTCGGATTCTGGTTCGGCGACGCCTCCATGCCCGAACCGGCCTTCTATTCCTACACCGCCCCCGAACCCGCCGGAATCACCGACGGGCGGCTACGACCAGATGCCGCTCTCTGGACGCCACGCGGCAGCAGCCACCTCGCGGTACTACCCCTGGGCGCCATTCAGGACAGCCCCGACCGCCGGGGCACAGTCCTCGACTTCTACGAGAGTGCCTACCGCGCCGGAGCAACCCGAGCCGGATGGGATATCGACCGGCTTACCTGCCCGCACGGCATCACCGACCCCCAGCTGGCTCCCTCCATGGCGTCCACCGGCAGCGCCACGCGGTAACACCCGGGGCACCGTCCGGGCCGGCGCACGATTATCGGCACGCCGTTTCGGGGGCGCACAGTGACCAGCAGTTGGGGCGTGACCAATGTGCCAGGGACAGGCGTGAATACCACCGAAGATCAGGCGGGGTGGGGTGCGGGGAGTAGTCGTGGCACGAGGCGGACGTAGGCGACCATGCCGAGGACTTCGACGAGGGTCTGGGTGACCACGACGACCGGTACGACGGCGAACTGGTCGGGCAGAGCGAGGGCGAGCGGGAGGACGACGAGGGAGTTACGGGTGGCACCGGTGAACAGCACCGCCCGTCCCGAGGGGACGTCGAGGCGGAACAGACGGGCCAGCGCCTTCCCGGTGAACGCCATGACGGCGAGGAATGCCAGGTAGAACGGGACGACGGCGGCGACGTCGCCGAGCCTGCCGTCGAGTTTCGGGATCTGGGAGGCGACGACGGCGATGAGCACGGCGGCCATCAGCGGGACCATCGCCGCGCTGGCCGTCTCCGACACGTGCTGCCCGGCTGGTCTGCGGGCTGCCCAGCCCTGGGTGACCCAGGCCAGGGCCAGCGGAACGACGATCAGGGTGAGGAACGCTTGGAGGAAGGGCCCGGCGTCGACGATGTCGGCCAGGTCCGAGCCGAGGAAGGCGAACAGCAGGACAGGGAGGACCAGCATCTGCGCGAGCAGGAGCAGCGGGGTCGCGGCGAGCAGACGCCGGCTGCTGCCTCCGGCAAGGCCGGTGAACACGATGACCCAGTCGATGCAGGGGCAGAGCAGAACCAGCAGCACCCCGAGGCGGACGGCCTGATCGTCCGGCAGGAACGGAAACATCGCGGCGACCACAAGCGGCACGACTGCGAAGTTCACGACCAGCGCGGCGGCGAGGAACCGGCCGTCGCGCAGGGAGCGGGCCAGTTCGGCGGCGGGGACCTGGAGGAACGTCACGTAGAGAAGCGCCCCGAGCAGCGGGTTGATCGCGTGTTCCAGACCCGGTCCGAGGCCGGGTGCCGTAAGGCCGAGCACGGCACCGGCGGTCATGGCAGTGAGATAGACCGCGACCTGATGGTGTTCCATCCGGGCGACCAGGCCGACCGGTTTCTGCGTCAGCGTCAGACTCCTTGATCGCTGGCCGAGTATGTTCCTGTCATCGTCGCAGGTCACCGGCGCCCCGCCGTCTCCCGTCGGGGTCGTGCGGTTCAGCGCCGGGTAGGTGTCGCCGGGTTCTGGTGATTGCGGGGGGTGGGCAGGCCCAGGTCGACCGGTCCGGTGACTGCCTGACAGGCGGTGCGGCGGCGACGGCGGACCACGACGGCGCCGAGCAGCGCCGCGACCGCCGCCACGGCCAGCGCGGGAACCCAGACGGCGGCGACGGTCGCCACGGCGCCGACGGCGCCGAGCACGGCGAGCAACGGCCCGATGCAGCACACCGCGCAGGCGGCGAACGCCGCCGCGGTGGCCCCGATCGTCGACCAACGGCGCGGACGGGTCGCAGAAGCGGAGGGGTTCATGCGGACACTCCGAACAGGTCGGTCAGCAGGGCGGTGGCGGTCTCGGGGGCATGGACGGTCAGCACCAGACCGGTGGCGGTGAGCTGGAGAGTGAAGGCGAAGAAGGCGCAGCAGTCCTGCTCGGCCGCGGCGAGTGCGGCGACCCGCGCGGCGAGGTCGGGGCCGGGTGGAAACGTCAGCCGCAGGCCGTCAACGATCTCCTCCCGGCTGTCTGCCTCCTGGAGCAGCCGGCGCCATCGGGCGGCCCGTTCGGCCTGTTCGCCGCCGCTCAAAGTGCAGGCCACCGGTATCGACTGCGATGCCGGATCGTCGGTGGCGATCTCAGGTCGCCCCGGGGTGAGCGTGAGCGGCACCGGACCGGACTTCGCCGGGGTGCTGGATTGCGCCGGGGTGGTGGTCAGGCAGCCGCAGTCCGGGCCGCAGCCACCCGCCGGTGCCGGCTCGGCGAGCTCGGTGTGGAACGCTGCCAGACGCGCCGAGAACGCGGCCAGTTCGGCGGCCCGCCGGTCGGCGTCAGCGATACGGGCGGCGACGAGCGGCAGCATCCGTTCCCGGACCGCCGCGCACACCCCCCGCTCCCAGACCGTCAGGAGATCACCGATCTCCTCCAGTGCCAGGCCGAGGAGCTTCGCGGACGAGATGAACGCCAGCCGCTGCACCGCCTCCTCGCCGTAGACGCGGTAACCCGACGGAGCGCGCTCGGCGGGCAGCAGGCCCGCGGTCTCGTAGAACCGCAACGTGCTCGCCGGAACGCCGCAGCGGTCCGCCAGCTGCGAGATGCGATAGGTGGCCATGAGCCGGACGGTAAACCTTCGACCCGACTCGAAGGTCAAGCCGAGGGCCGGGGTGCCGGTGCCGAGGACGAGCCCGCAGAAGGCCCGCCCGTCCCCCTCCGGCTGAGTCGTGTGCCGTCACCAGGTCCGGGCGAGCACGTTGGTCAGGTAGCCGGTCATGCGGTCGAGCTTCGGCTTGTCCTCGGGGTTCGTCGCCGTGAGCTTGCCCTGCGCCCACTCGGCAGCCCAGGTGGGAACGTTGTGGGCGACGATCACATACGTCCAGTTGTGGCCCCACCGGTCGGAGTCGTACCGCTCACGCATCGCCCTGGCGGTCGAATCAAGGGCCCAGTACGGATCGAGCGCCCGGTCCTTCGTCACGTCCGGCAGTGTGGTGTTCCACTGGCAGAGCCCGAAATCGGAGTTGGTCCAGTAGCCGACGGCCCCGGGATCCCAGTTGCTCTCAAGCGCCGTCACGCCCCGCAGCAGTCCCCGCGGAACGGTGTACTTGGTTGCGTACCGGTCGGCGATCGGCATGAACAGCGCGTACGAGGTCTCCTTGTGGACCAGGCCCGGCGGGTTCCGCTCGGTGGCGGCGAGGTACATGTCCTGGTTGATGACCGGCTGTCGGTGTTGCTGGAAGGCGATCACCGCAGCCCTCGTCCGCTCGGTGAACCGGCCGTCAGTCGGGATCGGCGTGCCCGGGCCGTTGTGCCAGTTCAGCGCCCGCTGGATCGCTTTCACCGCGGCCCGCACGGCCGCGATGTCGTCCTGGCTGCTGCCCTCGGGAGCTCGCTCGCCGGCACCGATCCCGTAGTAGGGGCCGAAACCGGTTCCAGCGGCGTCGACGGTGCCCCCGTAACCGTCCTTCGGCCAGCTGCCCCTGCCCACGCGCACCCGGTCCGGTGTGGTCAAGGTGCCTCCTCCTCGCCGCCGCCGCCGATCGCCATCGCCATCGCCATCGCCATCGCCATCGCCGAGCGTAAGGCGCCCGGTCTCCGTACGGGACGAAACCGACGGAAGCGATCGCCGATCTGATCCGCGAGCCGCACGCAGCGCGCGGAAGCACTCGACGCGCAGGTCATCGCACGCCGCCGGCCCCGCCGCGGTGCCGCCGTCCGGGCGAGGCGACCGTGCGGAACACGGAAGGCCTGCCGTGCGATTGTGCCAGTCATGGTGACTCTTGGACCGATCGGTATCGCGGCTTCCGGGCTCGCGGCGGACCATCCCGACGCCCAGATCGATCTCGCGCGGAAAGCGGAGGCCGCGGGCTACTCGACCGTCTGGCTGGCCGGTGGCCAGGGAAACAACCTGCCTGCCATCGACCGGGTCGTGCGTGCGACGGAGCACATCCAGGTGGCCAGCGGCATCCTTTCGGTGGACGTCGTACCGGCCCGCGAGGTGGCGCAAAGCTACACGGACCTCGAGAAGGCCGCACCGGGCAGGTTCGTCGTCGGCCTCGGCGGCGCGCATGGCCCCAAGCCCCTGCGAACGCTCAACTCCTACCTGGACGACCTCGACACCGAAGCCCCTGTCGTGCCCGCGGCCTCGCGCGTGCTCGCCGCACTCGGCCCGGCGGTCCTCGCCCTCGCCCGGGACCGCGCGGCCGGCGCCTACCCGTACCTGGTGACCCCTGAATATGTCGAGGAGGCGCGGGCGACGCTCGGCCCGGGCTCGGCACTGGCTGTGCTGCTGACGGTCGTGCCCGAGAGCGATCCGGCCACCGCACGGGCCGCGGCCGCTGAAGGGCTGCGGTTCCTGCGCACGGTGCCGGGTTACCACCGCAACTTCCTCCGCATGGGATTCACGGACTCCGAGATCGCCGACCTCGACGCCAGATTCGTCGACGCGGTGACCGCCTGGGGGAATCTCGACACGATCGTCACCCGCATCCGTGAGTACCACACCGCCGGCGCCGACCAGGTCGTCCTGCGTCTCAGCGGCGAAGCCGAGTTCTTCGACCGCTGGCTCCACCGGTTCGCCGAGGCGTTGCTGCCCTGACCGACGGGCGGGCCGGCGAGTGGCTCGCCCGTTCTGGGAGCATGGGTGGTGGCGGGCCCGTGCGAGGGTCAGGCGACGGCCGTCAGGCGGTGCGGCCCCGCCATCGCGTAGGCCCCCGCCATGTGCGTAGGCCCCGTCGTCGCGTCGGGGCCGGCGTCGCGTCGGGGCCGCGCCTGGCGCCGCCACCGGCTGAAGGACGGAGCGAGGGCGATGACGTCGACCGGCGACGAGATCCGACCGACCATCCCTGACCTGTTGGGGCGCTGCGCTCGGGAGTTCGGCTCCGCCGACTACATCGTCTCCCTCACCGACCGGCTGACCTACGCCGAGGCGGAGGAACAGTCCGCCCGGGTGGCCCGGTGGCTGTTGCACGAGGGCGTCGGTAAGGGCACCCGGGTGGGCCTGTTCTTCCCCAGCGGCGTCGAGTGGGCCGTCTGGTGGCTGGCCGTGAGCCGGATCGGGGCCGTGGCCGTTCCGCTCAGCACCCTGTACCCGCCGGCGGAGATCGCCAAGGTCGTGCGGCTGGCCGATGTGCAACTCCTGGTGGCACCGACGACCGTGCTGCGGATCGACGTCGCGCAGCGGTTCGAGACGGCGTTCCCCGAGCTGGCCGGGCAGCCGGCCGGCCAGCTCGAGCTGGCGGGCGCGCCGTACCTGCGGCGGATCGTGCTGACCGGGCGGACGGACCGGGGCTGGGCCACCCGATGGGATCCGCGGGACCCGCCGCTGGTGCGGGCCGAGCTGCTCGCCGCGGTGCAGGCCGAGGTCACCCCGGCCGACCTGGCGATCATGGTTCACACCTCCGGTTCCACCGCCGACCCGAAGGGCGTGCTGCACACCCACGGCACGCTGGTGCGCCAGACCTCCACCTGGCCGGCGGCGATCCGCGGGCTCACCGGCGTCGACCACGGGCCACGCATCCTGTGCGCCATGCCGTTCTTCTGGATCGGCGGGATCCTGGCCGCGACCGGAGCTCTGCACGCACCCGTCGCGGTCCTGGTGCTGGCGCGGCTGGAAGCCGGGCCGGCCCTCGACCTCGCCGAACGGGAACGGGCGAACGGCGTCGTCGGATGGCCCGCGTTCACCCAGCAGCTGCGGCTGCACCCGTCCTTCCCCAGCCGGGACCTGCGCAGCGCCCCCGCGCTGCGGGAGGGGCCGGTGGACCTCGCGATGGCGGGCGTCCCGGACGGCCATCCGATCCACCGCAGCCTGACCGAGTCCGGCGGCAGCTTCGCGTTCACCGAGACCGCGATCGTCGACGCCGCCGGCGAGCGCGTCCCGGACGGGACCGTCGGTGAGCTGCTCATCCGTGGCATCGGCTCGATGGCCGGCTACAACAAGCGCGAGCGCGCGGAGGTCTTCGACGCGGACGGCTGGTACCACACCAGCGACCGCGTCTACCGCAGGACGGGCGACCCGCGGCTGTTCTACGTCGGCCGGGACAGCGAGCTCGTCAAGGTCGCCGGTTCGAACGTGGCACCGCGCGAGGTCGAGGCCGTCATCGAGGAGTTCCCCGAGGTCGCGCACTGTGTCGTGACCGGTGTCGAGCATCCGACCCGCGGCGAGGAGGTGTGCGCGGTCATCGTTCCGGCCGGCACGACCGGCACGGACGTCGACGTGGACGGTCTGACCTCACGCACCCGCACGCTCCTGTCGAGCTACAAGGTTCCGACCCGGTGGATCGTCGCCGCGGACGACGAGGTGCCGGCCCTGCCGAGCGGCAAGCCGGACCGCCGGGGCCTGCGCACACTGATCGAGGACGGCCGACTGAAGTAGGCGCGCGCTGCGGGGCCGGCTGAGCTCGTCCGCCCCGAGATCGGGTCTGTGGTCAGGTGTGAGCACGGGCGCGTCGGCGTGGCGGCATGTGGGTTGAGGCCTCCGGTGGGCGCACGGAGTTGATCAGTCACCGTACGCTGTCATGCCACCGACAAAGTCCGAGCATCGCTCGAACAGAATGCTTGACTGGCGCCCGATGTGGCAGCTCGCACGCAGACTGTCGCACAGACATCGACCTGTCTGAGGAGAATCCGTCGTGGCCCGATTCCTGTTCGCCACAGTCCCGGCCGTCGGCCACACCGTGCCCGCGCTGCCCATCGCCCGCGCCCTGATCGAACGCGGCCACACCGTGCGCTGGTACACCGGCGTCGCTTTCGCGGAAAAGATCACCGCCGTTGGTGCGAAATTCCACCCGATCACAGATCCCGACTTCGACTACAGCCTCGTCGGGTTGGAGGAGCACTATCCGCGGCGTCGGGAGCTGTCCGGGCTGAAAAAGCTGCAGTTCGACCTGGTTCAGGGGTTCTCCAAGCCCGTGCCGAACCAGGTGCGGGACCTGATGGCACTGTTGCAGGAGGAGCCGGCTGACGCCGTCGTCACCGACACCGCATTCATCGGCGGGGTACTCCTGCAGGAACTGGGCGGACCGCCGGTGGCCGGTTTCGGCATCAGCGTCCTGCCTTTCCCCAGCAGGGATCTCGCGCCCTTCGGCATGGGTCTGGCGCCGGCCACCGGCCCACTGGGCCGGCTGCGCAACAAGGCGCTGGCCGGCTTCACCCGCCAGGTGGTGTATCGGCCGGTCACCGCCGAAATCAACCGGACCCGGCGGATGCTCGGCCTTCCCGCGACGGCCGGGACGATTTTCTCCTACCCGCTGGCCACTCAGCTCTATCTGCAGTTCAGTCCGCCCAGCTTCGAGTACGACGTCTCGGACCTGCCCGGCCAGGTCGCCTTCGTCGGGCCGCCGCGCCCGCCGGTCGACCCCGGGTGGGAGCCGCCGTCCTGGTGGCACGAGCTGTCCGGACGGCGGGTCGTGCTCGTCAACCAGGGGACCGTCGCCACCGACGCCGATCAGCTGATCCGACCGGCGCTGGCCGGGCTCGCGGACGAGGACGTCCTCGTCGTCGCGGTCACCGGGGGCAGCGACCCGGCAGAGCTCGGGCCGCTGCCGGCCAACGCGCGGGTGGAGCGGTTCATCCCGTTCGACCAGCTACTACCGCGGGTCGAGGTGTTCGTCACCAACGGCGGCTACGGCGGCGTGCAGCTCGCGCTCTCGCACGGTGTCCCGATCGTCGGCGCGGGCAGGACCGAGGACAAGATCGAGGTCAACGCCCGGGTGGCCGCGTCCGGCGTCGGGGTGAACCTGCGCACTCAGACCCCGGAGCCGGACGTGATCCGTGGAGCTGTCGCGAAGGTTCTCGCCGACTCCCGGTACGCCACCGCCGCGCGTCGGATGCAGGCCGAGATCGCGCAGGCAGGACGCGAGACCCGGGCAGCCGAGTTGCTCGAGCAGCTCGCCGACGGATCGACGCCGGGCCGGTCCGAGCTTGTGTCAGGGACGACGGGCGATCGACTCCACCCAGACCACGCCGCGTTTTAGAGGGTCTTCGAAGTTATGCGGTGCGGAGGTGTCCGCGGGCTCGGCGGGTGGTGACGCAGCGTGCTCGGAGGCGCTGGTTGGTCGGGTTGCGGAAGCCATAGGCGGCGCGGCCGACGAACTTGATCACGCGGTTGATCCCTTCGCTTTTGGCGTTGCTGATGCCGGTGTTCAGGAAGGCTTCGATCTCGGGCCACCAGCAGCGCCTGGCCGATCGGGCCCTGGTCCATCAGCGGGTTCCACATCCGCTCGAACTCAGCGTCGGTCAGATCCTCCCGGTTGCGCAGCAGCTTGCGCCGGGCCTTCCACTCCGTGGTCCGGCCACGCCGGCCGCGGACGCTTCGGGTGAGACGGCGGCGCACCAGATTGAGCGTCTTGTTGGCGAGCTGAACGACATGGAAGTGATCAACTACGACGGTGGCGTGCGGCAGGCCGGTGCGCACGGCGGCCCGGTAGGACGGTGACATGTCGATGGCCACGAACCGGATGGCCTGGCGCCAGGCGAGCGGGGTGCCGGCCAGCCAGGCCAGCACATCACCGGTGGCCCGTCCTTCGATCTGGCCGAGCAGCCCACCGTGACCTGCGGCGTCGATAAATCCGGTGTGCCAGCGATCCGCTGCCGGAGACCACTTTCCTGTCTCCGGGTCCTTCTCCCAGCGGGCCCTGCCCCGCCGGGTCTCGTCGATGCCCAGCACCCGATATCGGCAAGCGGCGCCTGAGTCACCGCCTCGGCGGCGCTGCGGAACGCGGCCATCACCTGTAGGGTCTCAGCGCGCGTGACATGTCGATCTTGTTTGACCGGCGGGTTCGTTGGTTGTCTCACGGAATATCACTTGGCTTGAGTCTCAGTACCTGTCCTGAATCTTGATGGCTATTAACTCTCCGTGGCCTTCCTGGGGGTCCAGCGTGGGACAGGGGTACCGCGGGCGAGCCGGTGGGCCATCGTGCGGATCATGGCCCAGTAGACGAAG
>NZ_UBIZ01000452.1:0-1392 GCF_900465275.1 Parafrankia sp. Ea1.12
CCGTCCCCCTCATCCACCCCGCCCGCTCCGGGCGCTACGGGCGCTACGGGCGCTCCATCCGCGGCAGTCGCCGTCGCCGAACGCGACGAGCAGGGCTGGCGCCGTTGACTCGCCTCGACCTTCCCGGCCACCTGATCCGGAGCGGCTGATCCGCTGACCTGGGCGGATTAGACTCACTCTCCGCCACATGGCTTACGGCGGGGGGGTACGCCGGCGATGCGCCGACTCGGTTCGCAGTACGTTCTGCATGCACCACTCGGTCGCGGCGCCATGGGCGAGGTGTGGCGGGGCGAGCGCGAGGCTGACGCCACGCCGGTGGCGGCCAAGATCCTTCGCGCCGAGCTCGCGGACGACAGCGACGTCGTCGAGCGGTTCCTGCGGGAACGTGAGCTCCTGCTGGGCTTCGACCACCCGCACCTGGTCAAGGTCCGGGACCTCGTCGTCGAGGGCGGCACTCTCGCGATCGTGATGGACCTGGTCGACGGTGTCGACCTGCGCAAGTACCTGCGCGCGCGAGAGGTGCTGGCGCCGCGGGAGGCCGTGCTCCTCGTCAGCCAGGTGCTGGACGCGCTCGCCGCCGTGCACCGGACGGGTGTGGTCCACCGGGACATCAAGCCGGACAACATCCTGATCGACACCACGGACCCCGAGCACCCGCGGGCGATGCTGACCGACTTCGGGATCGCGCGGATCGCCCACGGCCCGTCGATGACCCGGCTCACCGGGCTGATCGGGACGCCGAGGTACATGGCCCCGGAGTTGTCCGAGGGGACCCGGGCCACGCCGGCCGCCGACCTCTACAGCATCGGGATCGTCGTCTACGAGCTGCTGGCCGGCCGGCCGCCGTTCAACGCCGAACATCCGATCGCCATGCTGCGGGCGCATCTGGAACAGACGCCCGCTCCCCTCGAGGCCCTGCCCGGAACGCTGTGGGCCGTCATAGCCCGCCTGCTCGCAAAGTCCCCCGGCGATCGCCCGGCCACGGCCGGCCACGCCCGCGCCGAGCTGACGGCGGCGCTGGCGGGCACCGACGCGGCCCTCGGTGAAGCGAACCTCGCCGAGGCGGGCCTGGACGCACCCGAGGCGACAATGATCAGCGTCCCGGGTGGCGGCCCAGGCGCCGTGATCGCGGACCGCCGTCCCGACACCGCCCCCGCCGGACCCCACGAGGCCGACCCCGCCGGCGTTTCCGGCGCTCCCGGTGTTTCCGATGCTCCCGGCGCTCCCGGCGCTCCCGGCGACACGGTCATCTCACCACGGCCCGGGATGTCCCTGTCACCGGTCGGGGTCCGCCTGGAAGGCCAGCCCGGGAATGCGGCGGAGCCCGCCGCGGGAGACCACGCGCACGAGACCCTGTTGTCTCCCCTGCCGGGCGACCTCTCCCCCGTGTCC
>NZ_UBIZ01000450.1:0-898 GCF_900465275.1 Parafrankia sp. Ea1.12
GTCCAGAGCCCGGCCGAGGGCGACCATCAGGCCGCCCTCCCAGTCCCGCCCGCCGGCGAGGAGGTCCTCACAGATCGCCACGCTCTGCCGGCACCGGGCGTGGACGCTCTTCCCGCCCGCGTCACGTGCTCCCCAGGCGATACCGGTGAGCGTGTTCAGGACGGTGTCGTGCACGAGCCGGTCCGACTCGGCCACGTCCTGCCGCCGTGCCGCCACGATGCCGCGCCCGCGGCGCCGCGTGTGGGCCAGCGCGAGCCACTCGTCGCAGCGCCGGGCCCCGCGGCGCATCCGCCCGACGACCGCGGCGAACGCGAGGGGGACGGCGATGACCGCGCCGGCCGGCAGCGCCGCCTCCAAAGCGGACGGCGCGGCGATCTCGTGGACGACGGCCGTGTACAGGGTGACGAACGCCAGCACGGCCGGCAGCCAGACCGCCGGCGGGAAGCACCACACGATGGTCAGGCCCGTCCCGATGAGCCGCAGCAGCACCCAGTTGGGGCCGGTGGCGAGCTCGCCCGGCGGCACGGCCCAGGGCGCGCAGCCCGCCACGACCAGGCCCATCAGGAGCTCGCCGGCGGCGAGGTCCCGACCCAGGCCACGGGTCAGGCAGACCACGCCGAAGACCACGCCCCAGCAGGCGGCGACGGCCGGCAGGGCGAGCCGGGCCGGAGATCCGTACCATCCCGCGTCGGCGAGGAGTACCGCGATGCCGAACAGGACCGCGACCAGGCGCAGGAGCCCGAGGGTCCGCGACATTCTGACGCCGAGCCCGGCCTCGTTCGGGCCGACGTCCCCGCCCGCCGCGCCGCGCCGGTCGCGTCCCCCCTCGCTCCCGGTCCGGCGGGTCACGCGCTGGTCACCGGGCCGCCGGAACACGTGCCAGCGCAATCGTCAGTAC
>NZ_UBIZ01000449.1:0-245 GCF_900465275.1 Parafrankia sp. Ea1.12
TCGCGAGTCGTGGGAGCCGCTGTGGGCCGCCCTCGCGGAGACGGGTCTCGTGATCGCGTTCCACATCGGCAGCGAGCCCCACGACGCGTCCACCCGCAACGGCGTCTACTACCGCGGCCCCGGCGGCCCGCTCGACCTCGGCCACGGCGGTGGAGACGGTGAGGAAGGGGATCGTCGCCGCGCAGATGTAGCGGGGCGAGAACCGCTGGTACTCGATCGCCCAGTCGTTGATCGCCTGGGCGCCC
>NZ_UBIZ01000447.1:0-29420 GCF_900465275.1 Parafrankia sp. Ea1.12
CCCGTTCCCTTTCCACCTGCTCGGCGGGCGTCAACCCGCCACCCGTCGCATACCTCATACAAAGGGTTTACCCGCACACCCGCGACTATCACCGGGAGCATTAACACCACGCATTAATCGTCAGTAGATGAGCGCCGGGTGCAGGCCGAGGGTCAGCTCGTCGTTCACCAAGCCGATGATGATTGTTCCCGGGTTCGGGCCCTGCTCGATCCTCCACTCGCGTGGCTCGGGGAACGGACGCACCGGCTCGAACCTGTCAGGATCGCCGTCGTAGCCCCTGCCTGGCACCGTGCTTGCGCGGTGGTAGCGACGCACCCGGGGACTACGGCTGCCGGCGGAGGGGCTACCGAAAGAGCACCGTCCTCACGTCACGCCAGGAACGCGCACAAACGGCTGGCATTCGCTGGTCGGGCAACGCGATTTCACGGCCGGGTCGATGCTCGGCCTTCTGGTCGGAAAATCGATAAACGGGGACGCGTCAGACGGGGACGCGCGTCGAGGACGGGGGTGCCGGCCAGGCAGGGCGAGAGACGCTCATCCTTCGGCGTCGGGAACGAGGTGCGCGGACCCGTTGCGGCGGCCATGGCGACAACGCCGGCGCCGCGCCCTCCCAGCAGGCGCCGCCGGGCGTGGTTCACGGACGAGGCCCGCGCGCCCGCGGCATGACGGGCACCGCTCAGAGCCCGGTTGAAACCCTCGGTGCGGAGCCTTCCCGTCCCAGCGTCGTGGATCTTACGGTGCCGTCTCGCGCGCCGTCCTCGGTGGGTGCCTTCCCGGTCGCCCGCCGGAAGCGCTGACGGTATTCCCCGGGCGTGATTCCGAAACGCTTGCGGAAAGCGATGTGGAAGCCGACCGCACTTTTGTACCCGACCTTCTGGGGTATCGCGCCGAGCGGGATGTCGCTTTCCGCGAGAAGACGCGCGGACTCACGCATCCGGCGGAGGATGAGATGGCTGGACGGGCTCTCGCCGACGATCTCGCGGAAACTGGCCGCGAAGGCCGATCGAGACATGCCGACCTCCCGGGCCAGGGACTCGATCGTCCAGGGCTCGACGAATCGCGTGTACATGATCAGCAGAGCTTTGCTGATGGCCGGGTCCTTCAGCGCGGTGAGCACCTCCGGGCGATCCATCATGCCGCGCAGCAGTGGGTGGAGACTGAGAATGAAGAAGACCTCGAAGATCCGCAGGGTGATCAGGCGCGCCCCGGGCCCGCCGTCCCGGTCCGTGACGAGCTGGTGGATGATGTCCCGCAGCAGTGGTTCCGCCTCCACGGCCTCCCGCTCGAGCGTGAGGATCCACGGCAACGCGTGGTACAGGGAGGACACGGTGTTGGCGTCGTAGTAGAGGCCCGCGCAGAGTATCCGTGTCTGCTCGCCCTCTCCACCGAGAGCCAGCTGGCTCGAGGTCCCCGGCGAGCGGTCGGCGAGCAGGGTCCGCAGCGGCACGCCTCGCCGATCAGGGCGGTCTGAGACCCGGTGCGACCGCCCGGTGGGGAATACCGCCAGGTCCCCCTCTCGTAGTAGGACCGGCCGGGCCCCCTCGGTGCCGATCCAGCACGAGCCCTCGATGACGTAGTGGAGTACGACGCAGTCCGATTCAGAATCACCCTCGATCGACCAGGGAGAATTCAGTAGCCAATGGCTCTGGAACACTCCGGTCAGACGAATCGGATGTAGAAGCTCACCCAGCAGATCGTTTTCCTGGTCCGCTACCTGCACGGGCATGTCCCCGCTCCCTCGGTACTGGCGGCTCGCTCCATTGGACGGTGCCTGCGGAACACCGGGCGTTCGACCGGGTCATCCGCGGTACATCAGTATCCGAGCCTAACCTGTACACAACCGCCAGATTCAGGTCTGCACCTGGTCGCGAAGACGACAATATCATCTTGATCGGGAATCGCGTGGTCTTCGGGGCCGGGGCCCAGGTCAAGCCATGTGACCCCGGGCCCTCGACCGGGTAGGGCGGTGCCGCCGAGGTGACGAGTCTCACGGGCAATGGGGGATTTCCGCTCGGTTCGATCGACATAGCGCCAATGCCACCCGCGCCTGCCCGCGGCCAGTTCGGTGGTGTCCAGGACTGCCGGGTCATCCAGGAAACTCCACTTTTCGTTCGGCGGCCCCCGGGTGGCGCAGGCCCGTTCCGGGGCCCGGACGGGTCCCGGTGGAACTCCCGTTCCCGCAGGCGATGCGGCCACATCGAGCCGACCTCCGACTACGCGCCCGCCCAACCAGCTGCGATTGTCCGCCGCCGCAGGACGGGCCATATTTGGTGACAGTAGAGGCCGGATGTGGTATCAGGGTGCGCAGAGTATCGGACACCCGGGGACGCGCGGGCATCGAGCCGTCCCGGACGCATGGACGTTTGTTAAGTAGCCCTGGTCGATACTTTATTGCCTCCCCGGTTCGGGTGGAGAACCGTTGTCGTGGGCCGGTTCTCGACGGGTACGGGGGGAGGAGCCAGGTCGTGGTTGCAGCCGGGCGCACTTCGGGCAGCGCGTCGGTTCGCGCCGCGAAAGTTCTCGTCGCGGGCGCGGGGATAGGTGGGCTCGCGGCAGCACTGAGCCTGCAGGACGCCGGTTTCGACCGTGTCGTCGTGTTGGAAGCCGCACCTGAACTACGCCCGCTGGGCGCCGGGGTGAACCTGCTGCCCAACGCGGTACGTGAATTGGCCGCGCTCGGCCTTTATCACGATGTCGCGAGGCGGGCGGTGCGGACTGCGGAGATTCGATACCACAACCAGCACGGTGACCTGATCATGGCGGAGCCGCGTGGTCGGGCCGACGGCTACGACTGGCCGCAACTGTCGATCCGACGAGGTGAGCTCCAGCAGGTGCTTCTCGACGCGGTCCGCACCCGGCTCGGTGAATGCGCACTCGTCAGTGACTGCCGCGTGACCGGGGTGTCCAGCCGGTCCGGGGTGCACGTCGACGTCCTGCGCGGCGGTCAGCCCACCAGGCTTACCGCCGATCTGCTGGTCGGCGCGGACGGAATCCACTCCGCCGTTCGGCGGTCGCTCCTCGGCAACGACGGCGAACCGGTCTGGAACGGACAGGTCGTCTGGCGCGGCATGGCCTGGGCTCCGCCGGTGAGCCCGGCGAACAGCATGGTCATCATGGGTGACGGAGTCCGCAAGGCGGTGGTGTACGCGGTGACCCCGCCCCGCGGTGACGGGCATGTGCTGCTCAACTGGGCGGTCTCCCGTCGCTTCGACACCGCTGAGGTCGACCGCTCGGACTGGAACCGGCCGGTGCCGGCCGGGAAGTTCGCCCACGAGTTCGTGGGATGGCGTACCGGCGGGCACCTTCTGACCGACCTGTTCCAGGCCGCGAGCGGATGTTTCGAGTACCCGATGATCGATCGCGACCCGCTGCCCACCTGGAGCCGCGGGCAGGCCACACTGCTCGGCGACGCCGCGCACGCGATGCATCCCATGGGCTCCAACGCGACGACCCAGGCTGTGATCGACGCACGTGCCCTCGCCTACTTCATGGCACTGGAGCCGGATGTCGAACGTGCCCTGACAGCCTACGAACGACATCGGCGCCCGGTGGCCACGCAGGTCCAGATCGCCAATCGGGCGATGGGTCCGGAGGCGGTTATCGACCTGGTCGCCCGCCGCGCACCAGAGGGATTCGCCACCGTCGACGACGTGCTGCCCACCGCCGAACTGCGCGCGATATGCGATCGATACGCCGAACTGGCCGCCTTCGACCGCGGCAGCGTCAACACCAGGTCTCCCTACGACACCCGACGGGCCCGTCTCGTGGGCGCAACCGGGTGATCTCCAGGCGGCGGGACAGCCTCCCGGGCCCCGCCGCGCCCCGACGATTCCCTGTCTGCCACGCGGATCACCGCAGAACTGGTCATCGCAGCGAGAGAGGCAACATGACCCGTACCGGAAGCCAGTATCTTGATTCCCTGCGCGACGGCCGTCAGGTGTGGCTTGACGGCGAACTCGTCAGGGACGTCACGAACCACCCGGCCTTCCAGAACACGGCGCGCTCGATCGCCGAACTCTACGATCTGACCCACGATCCGGGACTCGTCGACGTCCTGACCGTGCGCGGCGACGACGGAAGCACCAGAGAACACCGGGCGTACCGGATTCCGGAGAACTACGAGGACCTGGTCGCCCGGCGCAAGGCGTACAAGGTCTGGGCCGAAGCGAGCTTCGGATACCTCGGGCGCTCGCCCGACTACATGGCCGGCGGCATCGCCGGGTTCCTGGCTGTCCCCGAGGTGTTCGCGGGCGAGTCCTTCGACGGCCGGCAGAACCTCGGTGCCTACCACCGCCGGATGGCCGGCGGCGACCTGTACCAGGCGTTCACCATCACGAACCCGCAGATCGACCGGACGAGGTCCGCCTCCGAGCAGGAGGAGGACGACCTCTACGTCCGGGCGGTGAAGGAGCTCGACGGCGGGATCGTGGTCCGTGGCGCCAAGATGATAGGCACCGCGGCGGTCTTCGGAAACGAGATCATCGTCGGCACCATCGAGCCGTTGCCCCCGCAGGACGTGGACTACGCGCTGTCGTTCTCCGTGCCGATCGACACGCCGGGGCTGAAGCTCGTCTCTCGTGCCTCGTACGAGGCTTCGGCGCGAAGCGTGTTCGACAATCCGCTGTCCTCCCGGTTCGACGAGAACGACGCGTTACTGGTGTGCGACGACGTCTTCGTCCCCTGGGACCGCGTGCTGGTGTACCGGGACACCCGTGCCGCGCTGCTGCAGTGGTGGGGCACGGCGGCCTACGCGAACTTCGTGCATCAGGCGGCGACACGGTTCTGGACGAAGCTCGAGTTCCTGTCCGGGCTCGCCATCCTCATCGCGAAGGCGAACAACACCTATGAGCTGCCGCCGGTGCAGAACCAGATCGGGAAGATCCTCGGCTGGCTGACCGTCGCGAGGTCGATGGTCCTCGCCGCCGAGGCGGCCTGGGAACCCGTACCGGGGGGCAGCGGGGTACGGATCAACAACGAGATCGCATCCGCACACCGGGCCATGGCCGGCGAGATCTACCCGAAGATCGTCCAGGAGGTCAAGCTCCTTGCCGGTGGCGGGCTCATCCAGCTCCCCGCGTCCGGCCTCGACCTGCGTCACCCCGAGATGGGCGGCCTGATCGCGAAGTACGTGCGTTCGCCGGGGCATCCTGCCGAACGGCGGATCAAGCTCCTGAAGCTCGCGTGGGATGCGCTCGGCTCGGAGTTCGCCGGCCGGCACGAGCAGTACGAACGCTTTTACCACGGCGCGCCGCACGTCTATTTTCCGATGATTCTGCGCGACAGCCGGCCGGAACTTCTGGAGCAGCTCGTCGAGAGGTGCATGCAGGGCTATGACCTTCCCGCCGGGCCAGCGCTGACGAGCTAGCCGAAACAGGTGATACCTTTTGGAAAAATCTGCCCGTAGCGCCCTGACGCTGCTCGCCGGCACCCAGTTCCTCCTGATTCTGGACACGGCGATCATAAATGTCGCGGCGCCGTCGATCGGGGACGAGTTCGACGTCTCGGCGGCGACTCTGTCCTGGGTGGCCAACGCCTATCTGGTGACGTTCGGCGGGCTGTTGCTGCTCAGTGGTCGTCTGGCGGACCTGTTCGGGCGCAGGCGGCTGTTCCTCACGGGTCTGGCCGTCCTGGTCGCCGCGTCGCTGACCGGCGCGGTGGCGCAGACGGCCTCGTGGCTGATCGCCGCCCGTGCGGTGCAGGGTGCCGGTGCGGCTCTGGCGGCGGCCGCGGCGTTCGCCCTGCTGCTCAGCCTGTTCCCGGACGGCCCCGACCGTCATCGGGCGCTGGGCGTGTTCGCGGCGATGGCCGGCGCGGGCGGCGCCGCGGGAACCGTGCTCGGCGGCGTGCTCACGAGCTGGTTGACCTGGCGGTCCACGTTCGGGTTGAACGTGGTCGCCGGCCTCGTGCTCGTCGGGTCGGCTCTTCGGGCGCTGGCGCCGGACACGCGTCCGTCGGCACGCCTCGGCTTCGACCTCGGTGGCGCACTGTCCGTCACCTCGGGGCTCGCGCTGCTCGCCTACAGCCTGGTGAACACGGGGGTGGCCGGCTGGACCTCGCCGCGGACCCTCGTACCCGGCGTGACGGCGGTGGTTCTCCTGGCGGTCTTCGTCTGGCTGGAGGGCAGGGTGCGTGTTCCCCTGGTTCCGGCCGCGGTCGTGCGGAGGCCGGTCCTACGCCGGGCGAACCTCCTCTCTGCGCTCGGGCAGGTCGTGCTCTTTCCGATGTTCTTCCTCGTCAGTGTGTATCTGCAGGATGTTCTCGGTTACTCACCGGTCGCGGGCGGCAGCGCGCTGCTCCCGTTGTGCGTCGTGGTCATTCTGGTGGCTTCCAACGCGGACCGGCTGATCGGCGGCCTCGGGCTCCGGCCGGCGATGACCGCGGGCTATGTGCTCGTGGCCGTCGGCATGGCGTGGCTGTCGCTGCTGTCTCCCGATGGCTCGTTCACCGGGGACATCCTCCTGCCCAGCCTGATCCTCGGGGTCGGCCTTCCGCTGGTTGCCATCACCACGAACGTCGCGGCGACCGCGGACGCCGGGCCGGAGGAGATCGGCCTCGCCTCCGGGCTGATCAACACCAGTCAGCAGTTCGGCTCGGTCATCGGTCTGGCCGTGCTGAGCGGTATCGCCAGCGCGCGCGTCTCCGCCGAGGGCGGTCCGGACGATCCCGCGGCGCTCACCAGTGGATTCGCCGTCGCGTTCATCGTCGCCTCCGCCATCGCGCTGCTGTCCGCCCTCTACGCGGCGGTGCCACGGACGGCGAGACCACAGCAGGAGCCGACCCGGGAAAGGCCACCGGTGTCGATGGCCGCACCAGGCGACAGGGAGAGCTGAGCCCCCTGGGGGCTGCATCACGACACAGCGACCGGTGCGTCCGCGGCCGCCGCCGGCCCACGACAGCACAGCGACGAAAGGGCGAGAAACCATGTCAGAGGACCGCACATATCTGGTGATCGGAGCGCGTGGCTTCCAGGGAGACGCCGTGGCCCGAGCCCTGCTCGCCGAGGGCCTCGATGTCCGCGGGTTCGCCCGGGGCTCTGGTGCACCGGCCCCCGGCGCACCAGAGCTTCCGACCGTTCTGGGCGACCTCGCCGAGCTCGACGACGTCCGCAAGGCCTTTGTCGGCGTCACGCACGCATCCGTGGTGCTGCCGCTGGTCTACGACGTGGACCTGGTCCAGACCTATGCGCGCAATGTGGCCGCCGCCGCGCGTGAGGCGGGCGTGACCCGACTGGTCTACAACACCAACACCCCGTTGCCGGGGCAGGTCACCCCGTACGCGGCCTATGAGACCCGCCGCGCCGCCGAGGCCGTGCTGGCGGACGGTGATCTGCCGACGGTCGTGCTGCGCCCGCCGGTGTACCTGGACAACCTGTTCAGCCCGTGGAACGGGCCCGCGCTGATCAACGACGGGGTGCTGGCCTATCCGCTGCCCGAGGGGCGCAGGGTCTCCTGGCTCTCGCACGCGGACCTGGCCACGGCCACCCTCGCGGCCCTGCGCGGTGAGGGGCTCGAGGGAACGGTGCTGTCGTTGGGCGGCCCCGACACGGTGACGGGAGGAGAGCTGGCACAGGTGTTCGCCGCCGTGCTCGGCAGGGACGTCGCCTACGTTCCGCTGGAGGTGAACGACTTCGAGACGGGGCTGCGGACGGTGCTCGCCACGCCTGCCGCGGCAGGCGTGGCGGGAATCTACCGGTGGGCCTGCACCGGCGGTGACGCCGAGCTCTTCGTCGCCGACCACGACGAGGTCGAGCGTGTCCTGGGCATCCGCCTCACCCCGATCAACGAGTGGGTCGCCGCCCAGCCCTGGAAAATATGGGCGGCCGCCAGCTCGAACGGCGCCGGGACGCCGGATCCGGTCAGAGCCGACCATGGCAGTTGAGCGTCCCGGGGAGAGGCGGGAGGGCTCGGTCACCGTCGAAGGACGGGAGAGCGCGGTTGCCGTCATCGGCATGGGCTGTGAGCTGCCGTCCGCCCGTGGTCCGCGGGAGCTGTGGCGTCTGCTGGCCGAGGCGCGCGATGCGATCGGGCCGGCCCGGTCCGGGACCGGTCTGCGGCGGGCCGGGCACATCGACGGCGCCGGCTGTTCCGACCTGACCCGCTTCGGTATCGATCCCGACGAGGCGGCCCGGATGGATCCCCAGCAGCACGTGCTGCTGCGGGTCGTGCACGACGCCATCGCGGACGCCGGCCTCGACCCGGCCGGCATCGCCGGGAGCCCCACAGCCGTCTGTGTCGGGCAGTCCGCCTCGGACTTCTGGGATCTCCGGTCCCGGTCCGCCGGGCTCGACCTGGGTGACTTCGTGGGCTCCCACCAGCGCGGCCTTCTCTCCGGGCGGGTGAGTCACACGTTCGATCTCCGAGGGCCCTCCGTCACTGTGGACGCGGCGCAGGCGTCCTCCCTGGTGGCGGTCCACCTGGCCTGCCGCAGCCTGCGCGCGGGGGACGCGGAGCTGGCCCTTGCCGGCGGCGTCAGCCTGCTGTCGGGCCGGCAGGCCGGTGTCATGCTCGGTCGCGGCGGGGTGCTCTCCCCCGACGGGCGGTGCAAGTTCGGCGACGCGTCCGCCGACGGCTTCGTGCGGGCCGAGGGGGCCGGCGTGGTGCTGCTCAAGCCGCTGGTCCGCGCGCTGTTGGACGGCGACCGTGTGCGCGCCGTCATCGCCGGCAGCGCAGTCACCAATGACGGCCGGGACAAGGAGACGCTGCTGCACCCCTCGGAGAAGGGCCAGGCCGAAGCGATGCGTCGTGCCTACCTGGACGCCGGGATCGCGCCCGCCGAGGTCGACTATGTCGAGGCGCACGGCACCGGCACCCGGATCGACGTGGCGGAGCTGCGCGCGCTCACCGCCGTGCTGGGGCAGGGGCGCCCGGCCGGCCGACCCTGCCTGGTCGGCTCGCTCAAGTCCAACATTGGCCACGCCGAGGCCGCGGGCGGCGTCGCCGGGCTCATCAAGACCGTGCTGTGCCTGGAGCACGGAGCCGTTCCCGCCAGCCTCCACTTCACCACTCCCCACCCGGCGGTCGACTGGGACCGTGTTCCCCTCGCCGTGCCGACCATCCTGACCAGGCTGCCGGACCGGGGAACGCCCGTCGTCGCGGCGGTCAACGGCCAGGGTGTTTCCTCGACCAACGTTCACGTGGTACTCACGACGACCCCGGAAAAAAGGGCGCCCGGCGGGCGACCGTAATCCGGGCGTCGGCAGGTGCGGGCCTTTCCATGCCACTTTTCTGGCTCGCCTCGCTGCTGTTCCCCAGAACATCCTGGAGGCAACGATGTTTTTCCGTGGCTCCTTACTTCACGGAAACGACATACAGATCGAGCATGTACGCGCCATTGATCCGCTCGGTGCCGACGAGGTGTGCGTCCGGCTTCCTGAGATGAACCGGCGTGCCGACGTCACGAGCCTGGTCGGATCGCTGCGCGACCTCCTGCCGGACGCACGCGGACTGGCGGACCTCGACATGGACGACTGCCTGGCGGCCATGCGGGACGTCGGCCTCTTCCTCGGATCGATCAAGCGGCACGGCCACGAACCGGTCGGGCTGGTCCCCGAGGTGGGCCCGCTCCTGGTCGAACTCGGAAACAGGACCGATCTCGTCCCCAGGGACATCGTGCATCACTACTGCACCTGGAACCCGCTCGGCGAGCGGCAGCGCATGTACACGGGAGACGCCCAGGAGAACCATCTGCAGAACGCCGTGCGCATCGTTTTTCCCCACCTGCGTGCGGCGCTGGAGATGTGCCACATTCTCCGTGACGTGGAGCCCGCCGATCCGAAGTTCGCGGTGCTGGCGGACGCGCTTGACCGGGAGTTGCAGCCGATGGTTGAGGCGATCAAACTGGTCGGCGAACACGTGAGCCCACAGTTCTTCGCCCGCACACTGCGCCCCTATTTCGAGGACGTGGAAGTGGACGGGCGGAAGTACCTGGGGCCCGCCGCGGCGCAGGTTCCGTTGTGGCTGGTCGACGAGGCGGTGTGGGCCTCCGACCGCGGGGAGCGGAACTATCTGGACTTCCTCGACCATTCGGTGCCCTACAGCCTGCCGCGATGGCGGGAACTACACACGGCCTGGGTCGGCACCTCATCGCTGGTCACAGCTGTGATCGACGCCTACGGCGACGATCGCAGCACCGCGGACCGCGCAGCGCCCACTCTGGTCTCCAGCGCCCGTGCGCTCGCCCGGGTGCTGCGCACCATGCTCGTCTTCCGGGGACGCCACCTCACCATCGCGCGGCAGGCATATCAGGAGGATCTGCGGCTCTACCCGGTCGGCAGCGGTGGCGCCAGCGTCGACCTGCTACGCGAGATCATCGTCCTGACCAGGCAGAACTCCCAGGTCACCAAGGAGATGAGCGGGCCGGACACCCGTGCTCGGGCAGCCGGGGCCGCCACGTGAGAATCGTCATCGCCGGGGCGGGGATAGGCGGGCTATCGGCGGCTCTGAGCCTGCGGGCAGCCGGATTCTCCGATGTCACCCTGCTGGAGTCGGTGCCCCGGATCCGACCGCTCGGGGTCGGCCTGAACATCCTTCCCAACGCCGTGCGCGAGCTCGACGAGCTCGGCCTGCTGGAACGGCTCGCCGAGGTCGCGGTGATGACCGGGAGCCTTTCCTACTACAACCGTTTCGGCTCGCTGATCTGGAACGAGCCCAGAGGACTCGCGGCCGGTTACCGCTGGCCCCAGCTGTCGGTTCCCAGAGGGCGGCTGCACAGTGTGCTGCTCGAAGCCGTCCGGGAACGCCTCGGGCACGATGCGGTCGTCCTGGACGCGAGGGTGACCGACTTCGAGAACACGCCGATCGGCGAGGTGGCGATCGGCGTGGAACACCGTGGCGCCACCGCATCCCGCCGGTACGCGGACCTGCTGATCGGCGCCGACGGCATCCACTCCGCGGTCCGGGCCGCCATGCACCCACGCGACGGCGGGCCGCGGTGGAACGGTTTCCTCGTCTGGCGGGGCACCGCGTGGGCGCGTCCCTTCCTCGACGGCCGCACGATGATCATCGCCGGTGACCGTGGCCGCCGTGCCGTGGTCTATCCCATGTCCAGACCGCTGCAGCCCGCGGATCCGGTGCTGATGAACTGGGCCGTGGCCCGGCAGGCACGGGAGGGTGAAGTGGTCGACCGGGCCGACTGGAACCGCCCGGTCGAGCCCGGGCGGTTCATCGAGGACTTCGCCGACCTGGCGTACGACTGGCTCGACATCCCCCGGCTGGTCCTGTCGGCAGAACAGGCGCTGGAGTATCCCATGGTGGACCTCGACCCGCTACCGGGCTGGACCAGCGGCCGGGTCGTCCTGCTCGGCGATGCCGCGCACGCCATGCACCCGATGGGATCCAACGGCGCCACCCAGTCCATCGTGGACGGCCGGGCGCTCGCCGGCGCGCTGGCGGGACATCCGGACCTGGACGAGGCACTTGCGGCCTATGACCGCCGGCGTCGGCCCACCATGGCGGAACTGCAGGGGGCGGGCCGCAGAAGAGGACCGGAAATGGTGATCGACATGGCCGACGAGCGCGCCCCGAACGGGTTCGAGTCCGTCGAGGACGTGATCCCGGCCGAAGAGCTCGACGCGCTGTCGCGCTCCTATGCCCGTCAGGGTGGCTTCGACCCGCACACCGTGAACACCCGTGCGTCCTATCTGGCCGGCCCGGTCGCCGGGCAGCGAGGCGGTGGCGGGTGAGGATCGACGTGTACTCCGACATCTCGTGCCCATGGTGCTACCTCGCCGTGCGCAACCTCCGTGCCGCGACCGCCCAGTACGGCGAGGAGCGCATCGAGGTTCTTGCTCACCCCTATCAGATCGACGGGGAGAATCCGGAACGACCCGTCCCGGTCCTGGACTTCCTCGGCCGCAAGTACGGGCCTGACCGGGCCCGCCGCATGAGCGAGAAGGTCACCGCCGCCGGCGCGGGGCTCGGCGTGCGGTTCAACAACGAGAAGGCACTCGCGGTGAACACCGTCCACGCGCACCGCCTGCTCTGGATGGCCGGGCGCGAGTACGGATGGCGGGTACGCGCCGATGTCGAGGAGAACCTCTTCGCGGAGTGGTTCGTCCACGGCGGGAACGTCGCAGACGCCGAGGTGCTCGTGCGGTGCGCCGTCGCGGCGGGCGTGGCGCCCGCGCGCGCCGAGCGGCTCGTCGCCTCGGACGAGTACCTGGCCGCGGTGCGGGCCAGGATCGCCGAGACCCGCGTCGAGTGCGCCGCGGTCCCCGTAGTCGTGTTCGACCGGAGCACCCGGATCGAGCACTACCAGTCGTCCTCCCGTTACCTCGCCGCCCTGCTGGCTGCTGCTCGTACCGACGCGTCCGGGAGTGAGAGATCGTGACAACACCCGTTGGTCACCGTGGCCGGCCGGACGCCGGGCCGCGACCGCCGCGTGCCGGGTCGATCCGCAGACTCCGCCAGGCACACCGCACTCCCACGCCAGTCTTCCCACCGCCGGGGCGGCACCGATGAGCGTCCTGGCGGAGATCCTGGCGTCTCAGCGCGCCGAGCTGCCCCGGCGGATGGCGCAGGTCGGCATCGCCGGCCTGCGGCGCCGGGCGGAGGACCGACCGACGCGGCTGTCGGGCGCTCAGATCATCACGTCGCTGCGCGCGCCCGAGGGTGTGCGGGTGATCGCCGAGGTGAAGCGCAACAGCCCCGCACGGGGCGCACTGGCCCCGATCGCGGATCCGGCCGCGCTGGCGGCGGCCTATGCCACGGGCGGAGCCGCCGCGATCAGCGTTCTCACCGAGCCGCGGTTCTTCGGCGGGACGCTCGACGATCTCGCGGCTGTCCGGGAAGGGGTCGGTGTCCCGGTGCTGCGCAAGGACTTCGTCGTGCATCCGTACCAGGTCGTGGAGGCCGCCGCGTATGGCGCGGATCTGGTGCTGCTCATCGTCGCCGCGCTCGAGCCGCGCGAGCTGGCGAGCCTGCTGAACGAGGCGGCCGACTGCGGCCTGGCGGCGCTGGTCGAGGTGCACTCGGAGGCGGAGCTGGCCGTGGCGGTCGACGCCGGGGCGCAGATCGTCGGCGTCAACGCCCGTGACCTGACCACGCTCGCCGTCGACCGCGGCATCCTCACGAGGCTGGCACACGCGATCCCGGGCGATGTGGTCCGCGTCGCGGAGTCCGGGGTACGGGGGCCCGACGACGTCCGGGCCTATGCGGCGGCGGGCGCGGACGCGGTCCTGGTCGGCTCGTCGCTCGTCGTCAGTGGGCAGCCGGCCGACGCGGTGGCCGCGCTGGTCGAGGCCGGACGGCGGGCGGTCCCGTGCTGACCGGGAACCCGCTGCGCGGCGACGTCGACTACCTCGATGTGGTCGTCGAGGCGCTGGCCGCCCCCGCGGGCGTCCTGCCGGACCGGGCGGGGCACTTCGGCCGGTTCGGCGGCCAGTTCATGCCGGAGGCGCTGATGGCGACCCTCACCGAACTGACCCGGGCCTACCACGGCGCGCGCACGGATCCCGCGTTCCTCGCCGACTTCGCCCGCCTCCTGACGGGGTACGCGGGCCGGCCGAGCCTGCTCACCGAGGCCACCCGCCTCGCGGCCGGCACCCGGGCGCGCATCCTGCTCAAGCGCGAGGATCTCAACCACACCGGATCACACAAGATCAACAATGTGCTCGGCCAGGCTCTGCTGGCCCGTTCCATGGGCAAGAGCCGTCTGATCGCCGAGACGGGGGCAGGTCAGCACGGCGTGGCCACCGCCACCGCGGCGGCGCTGCTCGGGCTGGAGTGCGTCGTCTACATGGGCGCCGAGGACACCCGCCGCCAAGCGCTCAACGTGGCCAGGATGGCCGTCCTCGGAGCGACCGTGGTACCGGTCGACACCGGCAGCCGCACGCTCAAGGACGCGATCAACGAGGCGCTGCGCGACTGGGTGACGAACGCCGGCACCACCCACTACCTGCTCGGCACGGCGGCGGGCGCACATCCGTTCCCAGCGATGGTCCGGGACTTCCACCGCGTCATCGGAGTGGAGACCCGGCGGCAGATGCGCGTCGCGCACGGCGCGCTTCCGGACGCGGTCGTGGCCTGCGTCGGCGGGGGGTCCAACGCAATCGGCGCGTTCCATCCCTTTCTGCAGGACGAGTCGGTGCGGCTGTACGGCATGGAGGCCGGCGGCGCGGGCGACGGCTCCCCCCGCCATGCCGCGTCCATCACCGGAGGCTCGGTGGGGGTGCTCCACGGCGCGCGCACCTACCTGCTCCAGGACGAGTTCGGGCAGACGCGGGAGAGCCACTCCATCTCCGCGGGGCTGGACTACCCGGGTGTCGGGCCCGAACACGCGATGCTGCGCGACCAGGGGCGGGTGAACTACGAACGGGTGACCGACGACGAGGCCATGGCAGCCTTCCGGCTGCTGAGCCGAACCGAGGGCATCATCCCGGCGATCGAGTCCGCGCACGCGGTGGCCGGCGCGTTGCGGCTGGCGCCCCGGCTCGCCGCCGAGCTGGGCCGGGAACCACTGGTGGTCGTCTGCCTGTCCGGCCGGGGAGACAAGGACATGGGCACCGCGGCCGGCTACTTCGGACTTCAGGGGAGCGACGGGTGACCGGGCACGACGGCGGCACGGACCAGCACACCGGTGCCACGGACCGGCTCACCGCTGCGCTGCGCGACGCCGGAGCCCAGGGGCGCGCGGCACTGGTCGGATACCTGCCCGCGGGGTTCCCGTCCGCCCGCGCGACGGTGGCGGCGGCGCAGGCCATGGCCGAGTCCGGTGTCGACATCATCGAGCTGGGCCTGCCCTACAGCGACCCGGTGATGGACGGCCCGGTGATCCAGCGGGCCACCGCGGCGGCCCTGGCCGCCGGCTTCACCACCGACGACCTGTTCGACATCGTCGCGGCGGTCACCGGCCGGAACGTTCCGGTCCTGTGCATGACCTACTGGAACCTGGTGGAACGCTATGGCGTCGCGAGGTTCGCGAGCCGGCTCGCGCAGGCGGGCGGGCACGGGCTGGTGACCCCGGACCTCATCCCGGAGGAGGCCGGCACCAGCGGTTGGAGCGCTGCCTCGGCCGAGTCCGGGCTGCACCGCGTGTACCTGGTCGCCCCGTCCTCCACCCGGGAACGGATCAGTCTGACCGCGCAGGCCTCGACGGGTTTCGTGTATGCGGCATCCCTCATGGGGGTGACCGGGACGGGCGGGGCGCAGGCCGCCGTCGCCGCCGGGCTGGTGCGCAGGGTCCGCGCGGCGCGGGACATCCCGGTGTGCGTGGGGCTCGGCGTGTCCACCCCGCAGCAGGCCGCCGCCATCGCGCCCGAGTGCGACGGGGTGATCGTCGGAGCGGCCTTCGTGCGACGGCTGCTGGACGCGGACTCGGAGGCCGCGGGCATCCGGGCGGTGGGCCGCCTCGCCGCCGACCTGGCGCGAGGGGTTCGCGGGGCCTAGCCGGCGAGGCGCGGGTGTGGCGCGGTGGCGGCGGACGCTGTCGGCACATCGCCAGCCGGTCGCGTGCCGGCCAGCCTGGCGCTGACCGCGGCCCAGCGTTCCAGCAACGCCTGGGCGTGGCCCTCGTCGATCGCCCGCTCGGCCCTGGCGAGCTGCGCCCCGATGCGTGCCGCCACCGGCTCGGCGCTGGGCACGGCAGCAGCCAGTCCGGCCGCGGCGGACAGCAGCACGGCGTCGCGGACGGGTCCGCGCGAGCCGGCGAACACCTCGCGGGCCACAGTCGCGTTGTGTTCCGGGTCCCCGCCACGCAGCGCATCAGGTCCCGCTCGGCGGATGCCGACCGCCCGGGGGTCGAACGCCTCCGCGCGAACCGTTCCGTCCTGCACCGCCCACACCTGCGAGGTGGTAGTCACGGTCAGCTCATCGAGACCATCGTCGCCGTGGAACACCAGGGCGCGGGCGCCACGCTCGGCCAGCACGCCGGCGACCACGGGGATTATCCGCCGGTCGGCGACACCGACCGCGCAGGCGGCGGGTACGGCCGGGTTGCTCAACGGGCCCAGCACGTTGAAGGCGGTCGGGAGGCCCAGTGCGCGGCGGACGGGCGACGCGTGGCGCATCGCGGGATGGAACACCGGAGCGAAACAGAACGCTATTCCGACCTCGTCGAGCGATGCCGGCACGGCCGAGGCCGGCAGGTCGATCGCCACGCCGAGCTGTTCGAGCAGATCGGCGGAACCGCATCGTGAGGACGAGGAGCGGTTTCCGTGCTTGACAATACGGGCCCCGGCGGCCGCGGCGACGACCGCCGACATGGTGGAGATGTTCACCGTGCCGCCGTGGTCTCCACCCGTGCCGACGATGTCCAGGACCGGGCCGTCGACCTGGACGGGCACGGCGTGGCGGAGCATCGCGCGCAGCAGCGCGTCCAGTTCGGCGACCGTCTCGCCCTTGGCGCGCAGAGCGACCAGGAACCCGGCGAGCCGGGCGTCGTCCGCCGCGCCCCGCATGACCTCGTTCATGACCCACTCGACGTCCGGCCCGGCGAGATCCCGGCCTTCCGTGAGTGCGGACAGGATCGAGGTCCAGCGGGCCGCGTCGGTAACAGGACGTCTCTCCTGCTCGGCCATGGCTGTCTCCCTCCGTCTGGTGGAAGTCAGGCTGTCAGCGCCTGCGCCGGGTCACAAGACCGCCACGGGCCGGTGCGGCCGGTCCATTTCGACAGCGCCGCCGGTGCGGCGATCAGCGAGCGAATCTTCTGGAACCTGGAAGAGAAGAAATGTCGAGAATGCTTTCGATGGACGTCGACCGCGGTTCCGCGGTATCGATGTCCACGCAGATCAAGACGGTTGTCCGGAGCCGTGTTCTCGACGGCACCCTCCCCCCGGGGACCAGGCTGCCGTCGAGCAGGAGCCTGGCGAGCGACCTCGGGGTGTCCCGCAGCGTCGTGGTCCAGGCGTACGAACAGCTGGTCGGGGAGGGCTACCTGCGCGCCGCCCAGGGCTCGGGTACCCGGGTCTCGTCCCACCTGCCGGTCGGCGCGTTCCCTGACACCACCGCCGTCACGCCGTACCCGGTCCGGTTCGATCTGAGGGCGGGCGCGACGGGCGCGGCGCTGTTCCCCGGCCGGGAATGGCTGATCGCCTACGAGGGCGTGGTCCGGTCGATGGACCGGGGCCAGCGGCCGGCGCACAACGCGCTGGGCGCGCCCGAGCTGCGCGCCGAGCTGGCCGGCTATCTCGGCCGGGTTCGCGGCGTGACCGCGGCGCCGTCGGAGATCGCTGTCACCTCGGGGTTCACCCATGCCCTGACCGCGGTGTGCGCTGTTCTGCGTGAGTTCGGCATCGACCGTCTGGCCGTGGAGGACCCGGGCGACCCGCGGCACCGGAGAGTGGTCTCCAGGGCGGGCACCGAGGTGATCGGCGTCCCGGTCGACGACGCCGGCCTGGACGTGGCCGCCCTGGCCCGGTCCGGTGCCCGCGCGGTGCTCGTCAACCCGGTCAAGCAACTGCCGACCGGCGTCGCGCTCTCCGCGCCGCGGCGGGACGCGCTCGTGGGCTGGGCCGAACAGGCGCGGGGTTGGGTGATCGAGTTCGATCCGGAAGGCCACCTCTGGTTCGGGGGCGGCAGCGCTCCGCTGGTTCTCCAGCGCCGCCTGCCCGACCGGGTCGTGTATGCCGGCTCGACCCGCAGCCTGCTCGGGCCCGGCCCCCTGCTCGGCTGGCTGGTCGGGCCGCCCCAGGTGCTCGACGCGCTGCGCCGCGGCCAGGCCAGATGGTTGGGCGCGCCGGACAGGCTCACCCAGCTGGCCCTGGCCGACCTCGTCTCCAGGGGCTTGTTCGACCAGCACATCCGCAGGGTTCGGGAGATGTACCGGGCGCGGCATGACGCCCTCAGGAGCGCGGTCGCCTCCTACCTGCCGGGCGCGAGGACCCTTGGTGTCGAGGCTGGCTCGCACAGTTATGTGGCACTGCCGGCCGGTGTCGACGACGCCCGCCTGGCCCTGGTCGCCGGCCGACGCTTCGTCCTCGCGCAGACGGGACGGGACTTCCGCACCGACCGGCAGGCGGCGGAACCCGCGCTGGTGGTCGGGTACGGAGCCGTCGAGCGGGACCACATCGCCGAGGCGATCGCGCTGATCGGCCACCTGGACGAGCGCGGCGCCGGGCGCCGGTAGGTGCGCGCAGCGGTCAGGAGACCGCGGCGGCGAGGAAGTTCGCCAGCATGGCCGAGCCGTCCGGCGTGGCGATGCTCTCCGGGTGGAACTGCAGGCCTTCGACCAGCAGGTCGCGATGACGCAGCCCCATGAGGTGACCGTCGTCGGTCGACCGCGCGGTGGCCACCAGCCCCGCGGGCAGCGGCTCGGCGACCACGATCGAGTGGTAACGGGTGACCGTGAGCCGGTCGGACAGACCGGCGAACACCCCGGCGCCGTCGTTGGCGATCGTGCTGGTCCGGCCGTGCATCAGATTGTCCGCCAGGCGTACCGTGCCGCCGAAGGCGAGTGCGATCGCCTGGTGGCCCAGGCATACCCCGAGCAGCGGGATCTCGCCGGCGAAGCGGTTGACGAGCTCCACGTGCCCGGAGTCGGCGGGGTGCCCGGGCCCGGGACCGAGCACGAGAGCGCTGGGCTGCCGGGAGGCAAGCCCGTCCGGAGTGTGGATCCCGGACCGGACCACCGCCGTGTCCGCGCCCAGCGCCCCCAGGTACTCGACGATGATGTGGACGAAGCTGTCGTAGGCATCCACCACGAATACGGTCATGCCAGCTCGTTTCCGGTGACCGCCCAGTAGGTGGCGCTCATCTTCGCCAATGTCTCGTCCCATTCGCGTTTCGGCTCGGACAGGGCCACCACGCCCGCGCAGCTCTGCGTGGAGTAGTGGTGAACATCGCCGTCGGGCTCGGGAGAGCGCCGGTGGACGATCGTGCGGATGCACAGCGCCAGTTCACTCCAGCCACGGACGTCGAGCAGGCCGACGGCGCCGGCGTACATGCCGCGGCGCTCGCGCTCGGTCTCGTCGATGATCTGCATTGCGCGGATCTTCGGCGCGCCGGTCACCGTGCCCGCCGGGAAGGTGGCCTGCAGGGTGTCCCACACGTCGGCCTGGGCCGTGAGCTGCCCGGACACCGTGGAGACCAGGTGAAAGACGTGGGAGAACTCCTCGACCGCCATCAGCGCGTCCACCGCCAGCGACCCTGGCCGGCAGACTCTGCTGACGTCGTTGCGGGACAGGTCGACCAGCATGATGTGCTCGGCCTGCTCCTTCACGCTGCTCACCAGCTCCTCGACCCGGCGCTCGTTGTCGGCTCCGGTGGGATCCCGACGGGTGGTGCCCGCGATGGGCCGCATGACGACGCGGCCGTCCTGGATGCGGAACAGCACCTCGGGGCTGGCGCCGATCAGCGTTACGCCGGCCTGGGTGACGAAGTACATGTAGGGCGACGGGTTGCGAGCCCGCAGTCGCTGGTAGACCCCGGTGGGGCCCAGCCGGGACCGGATGTCGATCCGGTGGCCGACCTGGATCTGGTAGACGTCACCGACGCGGATGTGGTCGAGGCAGCGCTGCACCCAGCCGAGGAACTCGGCGCGGTCCACGGTGTCGTGCACCGACAGCGCGGCGGGCGCGTCGGGCACCGCGGCCGGGGCGAACGGGACGTCCGTGCTCAGCTCGAGGGGGGACGGGACGGGCAGGTCGGGCCCGGTGGCCGTGAGTACGACCGGGCTGCGCTGCTGCCGGTCGAACCAGATCGTCCGCTGGAACAGGGTGACCGTCAGGTCCGGGACATCGGGCTCGGCCTCCCGCGGGCGGAGGTCCTCCATCAGAGCGGCGGCGTCATAGGCGACCGAGGTGAGGAAACCGAACGCGAACCGGGACGTGGGGACCGCGGTGTGGACCCGGAACAGGTTCAGCGCGCCGCGCAGGAGATCCCAGACGGCCGAGGGGCCGGCTAGCCGCGATCCGTCGCGGGTGTGCCGGGCGCAGTGGGCACGCAGTGCGTTCGCCACGGGCCCTGTTCCCGTGGCCCGCACCTGCAGACCGGTGACCGTTATCTCGGCGAGTCGCCCGATGCCGACGACGCTCCCCTGCCACTGGCCGGCCTGGTCGCGGTGCAGGTCCTCGAGCAGGAACACCTCCTCGTCGCCGAGCCGGTCGCGCAGCGCGAGAAACACCTCCAGCGCGTCCGCGTCGTCAGTCGGCAGCGGCGTGGCCTCGACCGACACGTCCAGCGGCGTGTCGGCCCTTTCTGCGGTGGCAGACATTCTTCTCCTCCGACGGTCACGACCGGGCGGAGGTCAGTGGAACATTTCCGCAGTGAGCGGGCCAGACCATCGGATGCGCCGTCGACCGGACCACTCGCCAATGCCGCGACGAATCCGGCCAGAGCCCGGCCAGAGCGCGATGTGGGTCAACCGATCCGGGTCATTGTGGCGCGACACCATGCGGCCGGGTGAGCCATAGTCGCATCACGGCGGTGACCGCCTGCGGCTGCTCGATCGGGGTGCGGGCGGTTCAGGCTCTTGAGGCCCTCGCGGTGGAGGTCGGCGCAAGCGACATCCTGCATGTCGCCGAGGCGCCCTACACGCTGGAAGCGGACTTGCCGGGGGCCGCCGACGCCAACGAGCGGGTGCTGCGTGCTGCCTATCTGAAGCAACACCCCCGTTCCGAGGAGAAGCGGCAGAAGAGCGTCGAGGGGGGCGATCAGGCCAAGGCCCTCTACCTTGCGCCGTACGCCGACAAGGAACTGATCAGTAAGGGTGAGTTCGCCCATGACCTGGCCACCCTCATCGGCCCAGACTTCGCCTGCCCGGAGTACCTCGCCCAGGCGATCACCGAAGTGATCAAGGTCTCCTGATGTCGGACGCCTCCACCGGGCTGCGCTTCAACCCGAGCCCGGCCCAGCGCTTGCTGATCGAGACACCGGGCAGCCAGGTCGTGAGGGTCTGCCCAGGAGCAGGCAAGACCCAGAGCATCGTGGAGCGGTTCATTCTGCGGCCTGGCCTCGACCCCCGACGTGGCGTCGCGCTCATCTCGTTCACCAACGCCGCGATCACGGCGGCCCAGGAGCGCTGCCGCGACCACCCGGAACGGCTCAAGGCCCCGAACTTCGTCTTCGGCCGCGAGGACGACCTCGACCAGCAGGCCGTCCGCCGCCTCGTCGCGTCCGGCCGGGGCCGGCCCCGCGACGCGGCCGCGACGGAGCGGGTGCTGTTCGCCCTGGTGGCCAACCGGGCACTCGCCCCGGCCTCGAAGCTGGCCGCCGCGGAGTGGATGAGCCACGACGTGCACATCGACGGGTTCGGCGAGGTGTCCGACGATGCCTGCTACCGGGCGATGGACTGGCTGCACCAGGTCCGCGGCGAGCTGGAGAAGCAGGTCTACTTCCAGGTCGCGGACCTGCTCAACCTCCAGGTCGACCTGCTGTTCTTCGACACGACCTCCACCTACTTCGAGACCGAGGACCCCGACGGCGACGTGCCGCGCGACTGGCGCGGCGAGCCCGCCACCGACGAGCACGGTCCGGCTCCGCTGAGGCGACCGCCGACCGGTTCGTCGTCTGCTTCAATCCCGACGCCGCGGCGCGCGACGCGGCGACCCGCGCCGAGCTGATCCACCAGCTCGAAGATCTCATCGCCGGCAGCGACACGCTCACCCCGGTGAAACGAGCCGAGCTGCGCGGGAAGATCTCGACGATGCCGGGCCTGAACCGGTTCCTGCGCATCACCCCCGGCGGGCTGCTGCGCACCGACAAGACCAGAACGAAGGCCGAGGAGAACCTCGACGGCAAGTACCTGCTGCGCTGCGCCGACCCCACGATGAGCGCGCAGGACATCGCCCTGGGCTACAAGCAGCTGCTCGAGGTCGAGCGCAGCTGGCGCGACATGAAGACCGTCCTTCAACTGCGACCCGTCTACCACCGGCTCGAAGAACGGATCCGCGCCCACGTCCTGCTCTGCTGGCCCGCTCTCCTGCTCGTCCGCGTCGCCGAGAACGCCACCGGCATGACCTGGACCCGGATGCGCCGCGAACTCGACCGCATCCACATCGGCACCTTCACCGGCCCCGCCGGCACCTTCCAGCAGGTCACCGAACTGACCAAGCCCGCCCGCGACCTGTTCGCGGCCCTGCACATCACCCCACCGCACACGATCCACCGGGCTCAGCGCGCCGGAACCCCGACCGGACCCGCCCCGAAACCCGCTGGAGCCTAGAGAAACGGCCCGCAGCGGCACATCGGCATGTCCACCCAGGTCACAGCCATGATCGCCACTCTAGGCAGACCGAGTTACGCGGAACGCAGGTGAAGGAGTCGGCTGGGGGTTTGTAGGCGGCACACTACGCACGACCGACAGTGAAAGACCCGGCACTGATCGTCAACTGTACGGCCGGTACGCCGTCAGCCCTGCCGCCGACCGGCCGCACTCGACCCGTAAAGACCGCTCAGCGACCGGTGACGAGGGCAGTGGTCTCGGCCGCGAGCCGGCGAGCATCGTCGGTATCGTGCGGGCCTTGGACAAGGGCGACCTGTGTGGCGCCGCGGTAGGCGGCGCGGCCAGCGGGCGGGTCGGCGACGAATGTGATGATCGGCGCTATGGCGTCGTCTGGCCGTTGCCCGGCGACGGCCCCCAGAAGGACGGAGGCGATTTTCATTGCTCGTCCGACGTCGCCGGCGAGGCTGGTCCTGACCAGCCGCCTGGGTCCCCACGTGATATAGGCGAGCGCCGGGTTGTCACTGGTCACGAGAATGCCGAGCAGCTCGTTGGCCCGCCGCTGCTGGGCATTGGATCGGACGAAGCTGAAGCGCTGCGCGGATTCGAGATCATCGAAATCGATCGCCCCGGCTTTCGCGCCCGGCACCGACGTGTTCACGACCGTCGGACGATCACTGTCCGCGAGCAGTGACGCCAGCCCGGTGAGCAGGATGTACTTGGAGACGAAGAAGAGCACCCACGATGCTTCGTGCCCCTCCGCGGTTTCGTGGCGCTTCTGGCGGATGAACGACGCGGCCAGCACGAGTACGTCGATGCGCTCGTGGGACGCCCGTATCTGCTCGACCACCCGTTCACTCTCGGCGACGAGGGAAAGATCGGCCGCGAGGAACGACGCGCGACCGGTCGCGGCCACGCCGTCAGCAGCCAACGAGGCGAGCAGCGCCTCGAACTTGGCTCGGCTGCGGCCCACCACGACGACCTGGTTGCCCTCCCGCAGGTAGTGACGCGCGAGTGCCGCCCCCATCCCGTCGGTTCCTCCAGTGATCACGACCGTTTTCATCGCCACTCCCACCATTTCGGAACATGCGTTCCGTTTTGGGGAAGATAGCACATCGGAACATGCGTTCCGATCGGCGGGGCGGGCCGCTAGGCTTGTCGTCGTGGAGCGCACGCAGGGCCCGCGGCGCGACGTGGTCGCCAACCGGGCCCGTATCGTCGAGGCGGCCACGACGATGTTGCGGGAGTGCGGCCTGAACGTCGACATGCGCGCCATCGCCAAGGAAGCGGGAGTGGGTGTCGGCACGCTCTACCGGCACTTCCCGACACGCCAGGACCTGGTGCACGAGGTCACCGGTACCGATCTGGCCGGCCTCGCGACGTCCGGCCTCCCGCCGGATCAGCCCGCGATCGACGCCCTCCGGGCGTTCTTCACCACGGCGCTGATGCCTCTGGTCCGCAACCGGGCGGCGGTCGACCTGCTCGCGAACGCCGAACCCTCAGGCGCCGACCTGCAGCGGTGCCTCGCCCACCTGACCGGCGTCGGACACGACGCCGTCGAACGCTCCCGAACCGACCACACCCTCGCCGACGACATCACGGCCACCGACATCGCCTATCAGTTCCTCGGCCTCGTGCGGATACTCCAACTCCTCCCACATCCGGACACCGCGGACATCGAGCACTATGTCGAACTCGCCCTCCGAGCGCTGCGGCGATGTTCTTAAGCCCCTCCACCCACCAGCTACCCGCTCGCTGGCGCCGGCCTACCGCTGCCCACCACCGCGGACGCGCTCACCGGACGACCCCTCAACCCGGGTCGCCTACGCCCGCGACAGCCGCCGCTTGCTCGTCCTCGCGTCGGCTCGTTCTTGCCGCCGGTTGAGGTGTGGGCTGGGCCGGGGTCGGGTGATCGGTGTGTGCTGGCCGGGCAGGGCGAGGAGGGTGAGGATCAGCGTGGCGGTGCCGAGGGTGGCGCAGATCCAGAGAGTTGTGTCCATGCCGTGGACGAAGGCAGCGCGGGCGGACCGCAGCAAATCCTCCGAGCCACGCTGGTGGGCCCACGGTGAGGCCGGCCGAGATACCCCGTCGCGCCGCATGGGCCGACGCGGGTGGCACAGGCCATCTATGTCGAGGTGGGCGCGGTACACCGCGCCGAGAACAGCGACACCGACCGCGCTGCCGAGCTGGCGCAGCGCCATGATGAGCGCCGAGCCGGCGCCGCCGCGCTGATCCTCAGCGACTACGACTACCTGGCCAGCTGGGCGACCAGCCTCGCGTTCGAGGTCCGCACCGCCGCCCAGGCCCAGACCATCCACGTCCACCGGTGGGTCTTCGCCGTCCCGCACGTCTGCTACCACGACGGCGACACCATCCAGGCCCGGGCCCCTGTTCACGGCACCCTTCCAGCCCAGCGCGACCGAGACGATCAGCTGGATGAGCTACGACGCCGACGTCGAGGTGTGGGCCGTCTCGACCGAAGCGATCAGCCGCGGTGACTTCCGGCTACGGGTCACTGCGGCTCCGCGGACCTGCACCAGCATGGCCGGACGGTTCGCCCACCTGCTCGATCAGGCCGACCGTGACCGGCTGGCCGCGACCTACACAGTGCGAACGTTGCGACCGGGGCGCCCGGCCAGCCGCTGGCGGCCCAGAGCGGCCGGGCTCGACGCGTTCGCCCACGCTGCCCCCTGGCTCGCAGCCTTCCAGACCGCCGGCCGCCAACTCGGCGACGCCGCCGCACAGACACACCTCGGCCGGGGGCTCCGGGCGATCCTCACACACGTATTGATCTTCCGCTGGAACCGGCTCGGCCCGTCCGCCACCAGCCAGGCCGTCCTCGCCCACGCGGCTGCCACAGCCCTCCTGCCACGGGACTGACGGACCATGAATGCGTGGAAGCAGTACATGCGCCCGGCAGTGCACCCAACCAGCATTAATGCGAACCTGAACCTGCAGGTCAACGGCCCGGCCGTGTCCGTCGAACCAGCCCACACGAAGACCCGTCGAGCGGGTTACGCCGGCAACACGAACGCCAGGAAGATGGGATAGAGGTTGAGGGGTGTGGCCGCACGTCAGCCGAAGATCTCGGACTCGGGACAGAGTGATCGGACCATGATGGTCAGCTACGACAAGAGCGGGTCCCGTCGAGCACAGCCTGCGAGTGCGGGCACCGAACCTTCGTTGGATGGCGCCAGACGGGACAGACCCCACGTGGCAAACATCACCACACCAGGAGCGGACATTGGAGTTCGCGGCGCGGACTGCTCAGAGAGCATGCAAGTTCTGTCCGTTTCCACGCACGTCGGAGCAGGAGGCCGCGGAGTGTCCACCGTCGAGGAGCGCGTAAAGAGCGTCGTCGTGGAGCAACTGAACGTCAAGCCGGAGGAGGTGACGAACAACGCGTCATTCGTCGAGAACCTGGGAGCGGACTCCCTGGACCTTGTCGAGCTGGGCGTGGCCCTGGAAGAGGAGTTCGGCATCGGTATATCCGACGAGGATGCCGAGGAGATCAACACCGTGCAGGACGCCATCGACTGGATCAACGCACACCGGCGGTAGGCGCGCTGTCGGGCTGTCGACGCGATCCACCGGAGTTGGTGCTGCTGGAAATCGTCACGGAGGGGACCAGCGAGTCTCCGGCGGCGCCGGAAGTGAGGGTGGGAATCGCGGCGTTCGCGAGCGCTACGCCGGCGGAATCCGTCAAGCTGTTTGAGGCAGGTTCTTCGGCCCGCACCAGCAGCTCGCGCCGAAGGTGTGGAAGACGTGGAAGTCGGCGCACCACCACCTGATGAACGGCAGCGGCCGGGCCCGCCCGCAGATCCGGCTCACCGTCGCCGCCGGCTACGCGTCTTACATGCTGTCGCGGCTGTCGTTCAACCTCGGGGACACCCTGGCTTCGCGCCGGTTCATCCGCCTCGCCGAAGACCACGCCAACCAGACCGACGACGTCGTACTCACCGCCTCGGTCGGGGAGATGGTGACCACGCTGGCGTTCTACGGCCGCCGCTACCAGGAAGCAGCCGTCTCGGCGCGCAAGACCGCCGTCGTGGCGGACCACCCGTACACCCGGGCCCGGATCGCCAGCTACGAGGCACGGGCCCTCGGCGCGCTCGGCGACACGGAGGGCACCCGGGCGGCGCTGAACCGGATGCGCGCCTCGGTCACGGACCTGCCGTTGCAGCCCGGCATCAGCCCGTTCGGCCCGGCCGCCGCCGAGATGATGTACGCTGGTTTCCTGACCCGTATCGGCGGTGGCGTCGAGGCCGAGCCGATCGCCCGTGCCGCGCTCGCCGCCTACGAGGGCGGCCAGGCGGGCGGGTTTGCGGTGGCGGTGTCGAGGTAGAGCTTGCGCGTCTTGGGGGCCTTGCGTGCCGCTTCCATCGAGCGGTTCCAGCTCGTCAGCAGCAATCCCCAGAGGGGGTCCAGACCCTCACGAAGATCGGCCATGCGCGGAAAGTTAACACGTGCAGAAGCGCTGTACTTGACCCTCAAGATCGTTGTTAGTCGGGTCCAGCGCAGGTCAGCGTGGGTTTGTGCACCCAACCAGCACTAATGCGAACCTGAACCTCCAGGTCAACGGCCCAACCGTGTCCGTCGAACCCGCTCACGCGAAGATCCGCCGGGCCGGCTACGCCGGGAACAGGAACGCTGGGCGCCCCTGAGTCACCCGTCCGCCGGGCCTCCTGCCCTCGTGGACGGGATCGACCTCGTTGACGCGATGGGGCTTGGGAGATCCGTGGCCTCGGGGCTGCGGCGAGCCGCTTCGGGTCTGATGCGTACAGGATGCGGGAGTTCCTTGCGCCTGTGGCGTGCAGCCCGGCGGCACGCCCGGGCTCGGAAGCGCGAGGATCGCGCGGTCCTTGGCGTCCAGGGTTGATGGATGAATGCACTGGGTCCACAGCGTGACGCGGAACCGGGTGCCGATCTCTTCGAGGTCTGGCGAGGGGAGCCCTGCGTCGAGACAGACGGTGGCCATCCGTTGGATGCCGCTGCCCACTGCTCGATCAGTCGCAGCGAGTGGAAGATCCGGCCGATGACCCGGTTGCGCAGTTTGGACACTCCGCGGCGGAGGTCGTCGACCGTCAGTCCGAACTGCAGGTGTCCCGGATGCCGGGCGGGTTGAGAGGTCGACGAGAATCTGCCGGTCGGCGCCGGCTCCCGACTCGCCTCGGCTCGCACCAAATCTGTCTGCCTCGTCCGAGCCTGCCCTGTGGGACCGCCGGGGCGGGTCAGCCCGCCCATGCCTTCAACCGGGCCGGTTCGCGGTGGGCGCCGTCGCGGGGCCATAGCTGGACGCGCCATTCGTCACCCGGCATCGTCGAACCCGGCCAGCCGCGATGCACGAACCCGCGGCCGGTGATCAGCGCCGTGTATCGGCCTGCGGGGACCTCGAGCCGCAGGTTCTGAATGGTTGTCGTCGACTCGTACAGGAGCCCGAACTCGTCGACGTCGATCGACGCGCTGAACGCCTCCTGCCAGGCATCAAGGTCGCCCGCTGGCTGCGCGGACCACCGTTCCACCCGCAGCGCCACCGCGAAGTTGCACTGGTGCGGGGAGAGTACGACCAGCAGCGGCCCGCCCTGCGCGACTCCGTCCGTGTTGATTGCATCGTGGGTGATCTGAACGGGGTCGATCTCGTCCCAGACATCGGTGTACAGGTAGAACTGCCCGTGGTCGTAGACCGCCGTCGCTTCCTGGACGTGCTCGCGCACCGGCTCGTCGGCCTTCGTCATTCCGGTGCTTCCCACGCTTTCTGTCGGGTCCGTAGTCCTGACCGGGCCAGATCCCACCACCGCGCGTGGGAAACCGGTTTCGGCCGCTGCCTGTCGTGGCGGCGCGCAGCCGAGAAGGGTGACCAGCGCCATCGCGGTGGTGGTGATGTAAGCCGCTTTGGCCGCCAGGATACCGAGCCGGCCGATCGGCGCTTTGTGGCCTGTCCTGGGAGGCCGAGGTAGGCCGGTGCCGGCCGCCGCCGTGGGAAGCGGCGGCCGGCACCGGCGGCATGTCAGGCTGGCTCGAGCACCACCATGGGGATCACTCGTGAGGTGCTGGCCTGGTAGATGCCGTCGTCGGGTCAGGCCTTGACAATTTTCACTCATATTGTCGGCTTCTCTTCTGGCGTCGCCGCCTCGGGCCCGGGGCCGTGCAGCGCTCACCCTTGAGCTGGACCTCGACGTCAGAGTCGGCCTCGAGGTTGCGGAACCACGCCGGCGGCTCCGGCACACCGCCACGCTGCGCCGCCTCGCCGACGCCCTCGTCGCCGAGATCACCGTAACCAGCCGCAGCCACATCCAGCCCACGTTCCGCATCCCCACCCAGCCGGCCGCCCCCACCGGCGGCAGCAGCGACGGGAAGGACGCAACGCAATCATCCAGCGACGCTACGGAGGTTCGCGCAATACACGGATCGGTGCGCCCGGCGGTGCACCCAACCAGCACTAATGCGAACCTGAACCTGCAGGTCACCGGCCCGACCGTGTCCATCGAACCCGCCCATGCGAAGGTCCGCCGGGCTGGCTACGCCGGCAACACGAACGCCAGGCGCTCCTGAGCTTTCGGTCCGCGTCGGCCGCCTACACGGCTCCGGACGCCGACACCGTCCCCGCGCTGATGGGGGAACTCGTCGACTGGCTCAACGCCGACGACGGCACCCACCTGCTGGCGCGCGCGGCCATGGCACATCTGCACCTGGTGTCCATCCACCTCTGGGCCGACGGGAACGGCTTACGGCCGGCCCCGCTTCCCGCAGCCGGCGCTCGACATCGCACGCACGCCGATGACCATGAGGAACCCGTACACCAGCTGACAGACAACCCGCGGACCTGCCGATGCCCGATCGGTGGTCACTGCCCGGCATCGGCCTTCATCGCTTGAAGATCCCGTCGAGCACGAGGGTCGGGGCCGTCCAGTTCAGCGACGCCCGCAGACACCGCCGCCGGGTGGACAGGCCGTGCACCGGACTGGTGGCGGCTTGTGGCAATCTGACCTGCTGTGAGCACGCGGGAGCACGGAGCCAGCTGGGATTTCTTCGTCTCCTACACCGCCTCCGATCGCGCCTGGGCGGAGTGGATCGCCTGGCAGCTCGAAGGCGCCGGCTACCAGGTGCTGATCCAGGCATGGGACATCGTCCCCGGCGATCATTGGATGGGCCGCATGGAGGACGGAGTACGCGGCAGCCGCAAAGTCATCGCGGTCCTCTCCCACGCCTACCTCGCCTCGGTTTACGGGCGCGTGGAATGGGAGGCCGCGTTCCGCGCCGACCCCCACGGACAGGCCCGCAAAGTCATCCCGATCCGCATTCAGGACTGCCCCCGCCCCACCCTCCTC
>NZ_UBIZ01000443.1:0-8384 GCF_900465275.1 Parafrankia sp. Ea1.12
CCCCCGACATCCACCGCCTCATCCAGGACGCCGAGCCGCTCGACGACCCGGTTCGCTACCGGTTCCGGGCGTCACGGCGGCTGCGCTACGACCTCCTACACACCCCGGCCGCCGGTTTCGTCGCGATCGGCGACGCCCTGTGCACCCTCAACCCGCTCTACGCGCAGGGCATGACCGTCGCCGCGCAGCAGGCTCTCGAACTGCGGGCATGTCTGCGTTCGGGCAGCCTGGACGACCTCGCCGCACGGTACTTCACGGCGGCCGCCCGGCCGACCTCCAGGGCGTGGTCGATCGCCACCGACTCCGACCTGCGCTACCGGGAGGTCGAGGGCCGCCGCGGGCCCCGCACCCGGATCACCAACGCCTACATCCCCCGAGTCCAGGCGGCGACCCGATCCGACCCCGTCCTCGCCCGCAACCTGCTGCGCGTGGTCAACCTTGTCGAGCCCCCATCGATCCTGCTCACCCCCGCGGCCATGCTGCGCAGCGCCCGACACGCCCTGGGGACCCGTCGTAGCCGATCATGATCCATCGCGGGCGGCTCCCGTACCGGCTCCCGGGGGTGGTGCGAGGCGGCGACCGGGTGGGACTCAGGCGTTGGCGAAGGCGAGGGACTTGTCCAGTTCGGGGAGCAGTTCTGCGCGCCGTGCCAGCAGGTAGACGGTGCGATTGGTGCGTGGGACGGTGTGCTGCAGGGTGAAGCCTTGGCGCTGGTAGTAGTTGACGAGGCCGGGGAACAGGCAGCCGCGGCGGACCCAGCGTTGGCCGAGTCGGGCGGCGTGGTCGACGGCCCACAGGGCGATCAGCGTGCCGGGCTTGGCCGCCTGGTAGGCCGGGTCGGTGCAGGTCGTGTACAGGTACGAGGCCGGTTCGGTGAACTCCTCGGTGGTCCAGCCCCAGGGGGGTGCGGAGGTCAGCACGGTGGTGCAGCCGACGATCCGGCCGTCGTTGTCGAGGACCCACATGCTGTGCTCGGTGGACGGGGTGTGATCGGCCTGCGCGGCGAGAGCGTCGGCGTCGTCGCGCCAGGTCGGCCAGCCCTGCTCCTCCAGCCACGCACTACGGGAGAGGATCATGGCGGCCACGGCGGGGATGTCCGCGGCTGTCGCGGGGCGCATCAGCATAGGAACGCCGTCGTCGCGAGATGCAGATGGATCACCTCGATCAGTTTCGCGTCGCGCGTCTCATCGTAGAGTGCGTGATCTTCCAGGTGGGTGCGGGCGTCGGCGAGCCGGTCGGGGTCGACCAGGCCTGTGTCGAACAGCACCGAGCCGCTGGTGAGCATGTCGGCGAGAAGGCCCGGTCCGTAGCTGGTCAGGGTGTGCTGGACGACCTCGGCGAACGACTCCCGTTCCACGGGGTGGGTGACGTTCTCGTTCAGGCCGAGGGAGGCGAGCTGGCGTCGCTGGAGCTGCTTGAGCTCCCGCCAGCCGTAGGGCAGTTGCTCTCCGAGCTGGACCATCCCCGGGTGCGCGAACGGGTGCACCGGCCAGATACCCGCCCGGAGCAGGACGGGGGCCATGGTCTCCAGGCTCAGCAGGGTCATGGAGTTCACGACCGCGGGCGGCGCGACGGCGTCGTCGGCGTAGGCGAGGGCCTCGGTCACCGCGCTGCCGAGCCAGGGAAGCTCCTGGTCGATCGGTGGATCAGTCTCGGGGTACTCCTCTCGGGATACTGCGACCATCTCGTCACCCCCGATGCCGGTCACGACGACCCGGGCGCCCTGGGCGCGCAGGGCCTGGGTCAGCAGGCGGAAGGGGTGGTGCAGCGGCTCCTCGTACGGCGAGATCGGCCCGCCCTGCAGCCGTACGCAGTCGGGGTGCAGTGGCGGTTCGGCCAGGGCGTCGATGAGGGTGTCGTGGGCGGAGAACGGCAGGCGGGTCCGCATCTGCGTGCGCCGGCGGATCTGCTGCTCCCGCCCGGGGCCGCCGATGAGCAGCGCCGCGGTGGTGAGCTGGCCGGGCCATCGCTGTGCCGCCTGGGTGGCGATCACTCCGGAGTCGAAACCGCCGGTGAGGTGCCACGCCGTCGTGTCCTGGTCGAGTGGCCGCAGGTCCAGCGCGGTGTCGATCGCGTCGCGGAAGGCGCCGAGCACGTCGGCGTCGTCGGCGAGCGCGCGGGGGCGGCGGTGCAGCGCTGGCTCCGGGTAGCTGATGTACAGGCCCCCGCCGTAGTGGGCGGTTGCCCGTTCGGTGAGACGCCGGATGCCCTCGAACAGAGTCTCGCTGCCGTACCGGGGGCGGAACGCGAGCAGCCGCGCCGCTTCCCGGGTGGACAGCACGCGGGCGTAGGGCTGCAGGTCGGCCATGTCCCACGAACCATGCAGCGCGGTCCCGTCCTCCGCGAGGTACAACGGCACGGTCCCGCAGGCACCCGCGGACACCCGCACCGGCATGCGTGGCGCCGTCTCCACCATCACGAAGTCCGCCGGCCAGGCGGCTGCCGCCGACCGTGCGGTGTCGAACTCGGCCGGGTCCAGCATGCGCACACCCCCGGCCACCGGCGCGCGGCCCGCGATCCGCTCACGGACGACGATCAGCGTTCGCTGCCCGTCGGTCACGGCGAGGTCCTCGACCATCGGGTGCGCGAACGGGCGGATGCTGCTCGCCCCCTCGGCCGTGGCGTAGACGCCGTCCGACCAGCTCCAGTCCACCGGGCCGTACGGGGTGAGATGCAACCTGAGCATGGGGTTTCCCTCCCGGCCGTGGGACCGGGGCCTGTGCCCCGGCCCCACGGCACTGGCGATAGGCGGGCTGGTCAGACCTTGGTGGAGTCGTACGTGTGCGCGGCGTCCGAGCTGCCGGAGGTCTTCTTGTACTCGTGGGCCTCCGGGATCGTCTGGATGACGGTGGTCGGCGGCGCCGAGAACAGACGCTCGACACTGGCCGGCCGCGTGGGGGGTGGCAGGAGATCGTGCATAGCGGGGCCCTCCTTGACGAGATGGGTGGGAAACCACCCGGCCGATGCCGGGCGGGGCTCAGGGGCCGTCGAACTCCCCGGCTTTGACCGCGGCGACGAAGTCAGCCCAAGCGGCAGGGGTGATCCCGATCGGCCGGGTCAGAGAGGACCGGAGCAGCACCAGGAACGGCCCGCGGGACAGCCACACCGCATCGACAGCCGTGGTGCTGGTGGTGCTAGGTGCCTGCCACGACGCGACAGGTAAGGCCGGGAGGTACACGGCGGGTCCTTCCTGAGTTGGGACCGCCTGCCCCGACGGACCGAGTCAGCACCGGAGCGGGCGGTATATGCCACCCCGCCCGCGAGAGCTGGTCACGCGAGCGCGGGCGGGGTGGTGGACGGGCCGCCTGTGGACGGATGAGATAGCCCCCGTTTTCAGGGCCCGGCATTGTGATCCGGGATAGCGGGCCGGGACGGCACCGACGTCCAGCGGAGGATGTCCGGGTCGAACTCCGCATAGGCATCCGCGGCCTCCAACGACGAAAACCCGGTGACGGTCTGCCGTGGATCGCCGTTGGCGTCGAGCACGACCACGGTCCACGTCTGCTCCGCAGCACCAGCCCGGCCGCCGAGCGGATGTGCGGCATAACTGCACCCGTTGCTGGACAGGCGACGGACACCCGCCGGCCAGGTCGTGAGTGGGGTGCGGATCGGGAGGGGCGGGGAGGGAGCGCCGTCAACGGCCGGTATGACCGGCTCCCTCCCCACCCCGACCACCGCGCCCAGCCCGACACCAGAACGCCACACGGCGCTGGACGGCGACGGGTCAGGGTGGGGGCGGTGGCCAGCGGCGGGCGTCCGACCGGCGAACCTGCCTGAAGCTTCCGTGGGCGAGTGCACGATGCGCTCCTCTGCTGATCCGGGAGAGTGGCCGGCATGTCTCCCGCCGTGCACGACCCATGACACTCCGCGTGACACCTCCATGGGAGGGTGAGATCTTCTGTCCCAGGGGTGGGAAAAAATGTCTCACCCATGGCGCACCTACGGCCGAGGGGAAACGTGGTGCACGCTGATGGAGTCGAGGCCCTGAAGGAGCAGCTCGCCACTCGGTTCCGGCAGCTTCAGGACGAGCACCGGCTGTCGGGGACGGACCTGGAGAAACGCACCACCCACGATCGGAAGAACATCTCCGCCATCCGCAACAGGGGACGGCTCCCGACCCGTGACATCCTCCGGGCCTACGACCGTGAGTTCGGGACCGGCAACGAGCTGACTGGCCTGGGTGAGCGGATCCGTGCTGCGCAGAAGGCGGTGCGGCTGACCGAGGTGACCGCCGCAGCGGGGGTAGACACCCCCGGGCCGCAGCAGGCAGAGTCGGGAAGGGAGGAGGTGGAGGAAACGGATCGACGCCAGATCGTTGCGATCGCTGCGCTATCCGCACTTGCGTTCGAAACGACCCGCCGTATCGACACCTCCGCCACGGCACCGACCCTCGGCGAACTCGAAGACGACCTGGCCGACATCGCTGCCGGCTACGACACCACCCCGCACCAGATACTCATCGGCGAGGTCGCCCGACGATGGCACCAGGTCGAAGACATGCTCGACCGGCGCTTGAGCGTGACCGACAGTCTGCGGACTACGCGCCTCGGCGGCCAGCTCACCTACTACCTTGGCCGGCTCGCGTTCGCCGGCGGTCACTACCGAGACGCCCGCCGGTTCTGCGATCTTTCAGACCGGTACGCCGACCAGGTAGGCGACGAGATGTTGACCGGCTCCCTCGCCGCGCTGCGGTCCAGCATCGCCTACTACACCCACCGCTGGGACAAGGCTGCCCTCACCGCTGCCCGGGGCCGCCGCAGCGCGGAACCCTACCTTGCCGCCCGGCTGGCCGCTTACGAGGCGCGGAGCCATGCCCGCCTCGGACGGGTCCGGGAGACAGAGAACGCTCTCGCCGTGATGAGGGCCCACGCCGGGGTGGCAACGAGGCCCCGGCCCGGCTCCTCCCCGTTCACGGCCGGCAGCGCGGCCATGTTCGCCGCGGTATGCGCGATCGAACTGGGTAACGGCGCCGAAGCCCGGCGCCACGCCCGCGAAGCGGTCGATCTCATCGACCCCCGGTCCCATGAAGAATGCGGCCACGCCTACCTCTGCCTCGCCTCCGGCTTTCTTCTCCAGGACCGGCCCGATCCTGCCGCAGCGATCGCGGCGAGCCGGGCCGCCGCGGCTGTTCCCGACGGGCACCTGTCCGCCACGATCGTGTCCGCCATGTCCGAGGTAGTTCGGGAGCTTGGGCCGTGGGCCTCGGATCCTGACGTCCGCGCGTTCAGCGCGTTGGTCCAACAATCCCGCCTCGCGCTGCCTGGGAGCCCCGCATGACCCTCGAGTTCGCCCCGCCTGACGTCGTCACCATCCCATCCGTTCTCACCCCGCGACTGAAGCTCCGTTCCTGGCACCTGACGGACGTCGAGCCGTACCTGGCGATGGCCCGGCATCCGGACATGTCGCTCTACACGAGCTCACCGAGCCGTATCGGGTCGGTCTGGGGCATGACCGCCTTCCAGATCGGCCACTGGGCTCTGAACCGCTTCGGAATGTGGATCATCGAAGAGCGAACGACGGGTGAGTTCCTCGGCCGGGCCGGCCTGTACGAGGAGTACGGCTGGCCGGACATCGAGGTGGCATGGACAGTCCGGCGCGACCGGTGGGGACAGGGCATCGCAACCGAGGCCGGCGCGGCTGCGCTGGAGTTCGCATTCACTGAGGCCGGCCGAGAGCGGGTCATCAGCATCATCCACCCGGAGAACAAGGGGTCGATCCGCGTCGCCGAGAAGCTCGGCCTCACCCTCGCTGAAGGCCCGGTGGATCGGGACGGTGAACCGCGGAACATCTACGCGATCAGCCGCGCCGAGTGGGCTACTCACACAGGCTGAGACCGGCTGTGTACGAGCGTGAACCGCAGCCCTCGCCCCGGCGCCGCCAGTTCTTGGGAGTTCGGGAGGCGCCGGACCGGGACCTCATATGGACCCTTTTTCGCGTTCTGCGCAGCGTCGCCTTCAACCTGAAGCGGCGGACGGTCTAGGACGTACCCCGCCCCTTCATCGCATCATCGCGCGAATCAGGGTTCTGGAGCCCCACACGGCGAGGACCAGTGCGGCGCGCTCCCGGAGACGGCCGTCCGCGTGCAGGCTCGCGACCACGGCGGCGAACCCGCTGCGGCGATGGCCGACCAGCTGGTGATCCCGGCGATTGCTGGGCGATACCGGTTCGACCGGCGGGCGGCCGCGTCCACACCAGTAGGAGCCAACTACGGCCGTCGAGGCGTTCCAGCTCCGCCGCCGCGCGCCGGCTCCGGGCCGGTTACCGCGGCAGCCAGGCGCTCCGCGAGGTGCCGGGCCTCCGGCAACGTCATCACGGGGCCATCCTGATCTGCTCACCGCCCCCGTCACCTGGTGTCCCGCGTGGTGCGGCTGTCGCAAATCAGTCAAGATCACGAGCGCCGAGGTTGGGGCGCGATAATGTTCTCACCGCCGTCTACGGCGGGGTATGTAGGAATCCGGGGGAGCGCACAATGACAGTGGACGAACCGTCAGCCGGCATGCCACGGCGGGTCTTTCTGGCGGCTGGACTGAGCTTGGCGACCGTCACGGCAACCGCCATGCTGCCCTCACCTGCCGCGGCATCGGGGACGTGGAACACCGACTGGCGCTTCTGCAACAGATGCTTCGGCTTGGTCCGAAACCTTCAACAGGTCTACAACCGATGCCCGGCGGGCGGCACACACGTGATACAGGGCTGGACTTTCGGGATACCTTTCACCAACAGCACTGATCATCACGCTGGCGAGACGGCGTACCAGCAAAGCGATTGGCGACAGTGCTCGTCCTGTGGCGCCCTGTACTACCATGACTTCCCAGGCGTATGCGCCGGACGCGGCGGCTCGTCTCATACCGGAATCTATCCTCAGTACCTTCTCTGGCACGACCTGAACCCAGTTCCGAGCAACTTTCAGACTGCGTGGCGATTCTGCTTCAAGTGCAGTTCGCTCTATTTCGACGGGTACCAGCCAAATCGAGGCGTCTGCCCGGGAAACCCGGGCTGGGGACATGCCGCCGTCGGCTACATGTTCCACCTGCAGGTGTATTCCTACACCTGAAATGCGCCGAGCCGGCTAACCCGTTGACGTCGACGGTCCGACATCATTCGCTGGATGTCGGCGCTCCCAAGCAGGAACTTGAGCACGTCAGGCAGCTCCGTCCACCCGGCCGCGTGTGGGGTGCCAGAACTCGGATACCGGCCTTGACCTGGGGTTTTAGGCGGCTCGTTCGTATTCGTTGATCAGGCCGCCGAGGACGGGCTGGCGCTTGACGTTCCTTGGTCAGGTCTGCGATGGGGTGGTCGGGCCGTGGTGGTTGAAGGTCGCGGCCGCGGTGGGGTCGTCGTCCGTTGTAGTGGGCCGCGTACTCGACCAGGAGGGTACGCAGATGCCGCTCGCTGAAGATCAGCATGCGGTCGGTGACCTTGGTCCGGACGGTGCGGACGAACCGTTCGGCGTAGGCGTTCGCCCGGGGCGTCCGGGGTGGGATCGTGACGGTGGTGATGCCGGCGTCGGCGAGGACCGCGTCGAAGGAGGCGGTGAACTGGCCGGCCCGGTCACGAACCAGAAATTGGAAGTCGGCCGCCCGGTCGCCGAAGTCCATGAGGAGGTTCCGGGCTTGTTGGGTGGTCCACGGTCCGTCCGGGTGAGCGGTGACCTGCGCGTTTGCTCGCCGGACAGGGCCTGTGTCGGGCAGGCTGGATGGTCATGGTGTGGTCGCTGCTCCACGCCCTGACACGCAACGCTCTCGGACTGACGTTGCTCCGCGTGCGTGGCGACACCGCGAAAGACGTGGAGCTCCTCGTCCTGCGACACCAGGTGGCGGTGCTGCGACGGCAGGTGAACCGCCCGACACTGGAACCGGCGGATCGGATGATCCTCGCAGCCCTGTCCCGGCTGCTACCCCGGGCCCGCTGGGGTTCGTTCTTCGTCACCCCGGCCACCGTGTTGCGCTGGCACCGTGATCTCCTCGCCCGAAAATGGACCCGAGGCGAACGGGACGACCTCCGGTCAGCACGGAGATCGCCGAACTGATCGAGCGGCTCGCGACCGAGAACACGACATGGGGCTACCGGCGGATCCAGGGCGAGCTCCTCAAACTCGGCCACCAAGTCAGCGCCTCCACGATCCGCCGGGTCCTGAAGTCCCTGGGTCTCCCACCGGCGCCCAGGCGGCAGACCGACGCGACCTGGCGGCAGTTCCTACGCACGCAGGCCTCGACGATGCTGGCCGTCGACTTCTTCCACGTGGACTGCGCCGTGACGCTGCGGCGCCTGTACTGCTTCTTCGTCATCGAGGTCGGCTCCCGCACCGTCCACATCCTCGGAGTCACCGCCCACCCGGACGGACCGTGGACCACCCAACAAGCCCGGAACCGCATCAGTCCGAG
>NZ_UBIZ01000442.1:0-25102 GCF_900465275.1 Parafrankia sp. Ea1.12
TCGTATGAGTCTATCATTGCCAAAGGAATTTCCCACCACAACCAGAAGCACTAAGCCCTGGCCATGGACGGGGGTTAAAAAATATGGCACTGACTATTCGGTACGCTGTTGAGTTCTCAAGGAGCAGATGCGACCGTTCTTTGCCTTCCGGCGTCGCCCGGTGCGTCTTTCTCAGCTTACTCGGTGTTTCTGGCCTTTGTCAAACCGCTCCGTGTTGGCTGCGATTTGAACTTCGGCTTTTTGCCGTATCCGTTTCGGCCTTTCGGCCCCGGCTGCGGCGACTCGGTTAAGTTACCGAGACTTTCGGGTTTGTGTCAAATCACTCCGGCCGAGCCGGTGACTGCCACTCTTTCAAACCTTACCGCATCGTTTTCGGGCCTCTTCCTCGGGGGGTCCATGCCCCCTCGGAGGATCCTGGCCCGCCAACGCCCTGGACTGTTCGTCCTGGGTGGGCGGCGAGATGGAACTATACACGAGCGATCCGCGGGGGTGTGTGGACCACCCCGACATATGCAATCCAGGCCTGGGCCGGCCCCACCCCCGCCCGCCGCCGAGCCCGGCGAAGGCTCCCCGACCGCCTGTCACCGGCCGCTGCCCGGCTTCCCCGGGGCCCCGCAGGCCTGCCCACGGTGGGTCTCTCCCGGCGAGTTCCGGCGATTGCCTCCCGGCGTCGCCGCTTCAGGACTGCTACCCCATATCGAGCGCCCCGACACCCGTGCCCACGGGGAACATCCGTGGCCGGGTATCGCACGCTTCGACGTCCATGGCCGGGTATCGGTGTTCTCGCGGTTGCCTGCTGCGCCCAGGTGGCTTCCGATGCGCCCGAGAGCTGCCGGCTCGCGTTTCAGGGCCGTGGACGTCCGCCCGCCGCCTCGGAGCGCTCGGCCGCCCACCGTGCCCAGCCGGCCAGGGCCTCGTACAGCCGCGCTCCGCCCTCGATCGCCAGGCGCAGCGACCGGTTCTGTGGGGTGTCGGGGAAGTCGCCGCGGTCGGTGGCCTGCGCGTAGGCGCGGTACCGGCCGGCCGCCGACGCGAAGAACTCGGCCTCGCGCACCAGGTGCTGGTTGAGGTCCGCCGGTTCCATGAGCCAGAAGAAGAACGACCGCAGCAGCGACTGGAGCCGCATGGTGTGGTCGACCTCCGACGGCTCACGCAGCCAGCGCCTGATCTCGTCCAGGCCGGAGTCGGTGATCCGGTAGGCCTTGCGGCCGCGGGGGCCCTCGCTGTCGATCTCGATCAGGCCGTCGCCGGCGAGCCGGCTCAGCTCCCCGTAGATCTGCGGGTGCCCGGCCGGCCAGACGGCGCCCAGCACCTGCTCGAATCGCCTCGTGAGGTCGTAGCCACTGGCCGGACCCTCCGCGAGCAGCCCCAGCAACCCGTGACGTAGCGACACTCAGACACCTCCCGCTCCCAGTTCGACACCGAGCGTAACCGTCGGTGGCGCGGACTGCCCCTGCTCAGGAGCCGGGGGCGGCGGGACCGGGAGAGGCTTCGGCCGGGAGACGACCTCAGCGCCCCGGGAACGGCGACGGCCGGGTGCGGCCCTCCGGACAGAGAGGGAACGCACCCGGCCGTCCTGCGCCCGGTCGGGACGGCCCGGTCGCGGGCCGTCCCGGATGGAGCGGCTCGGCTGGTCAGCCGGCCTTGTGCTTCTGGATCTCCTCGGTGAGCTGCGGGACGACGTTGAACAGGTCACCGACCAGTCCGTAGTCCGCGAACTCGAAGATCGGGGCCTCGGGGTCCTTGTTGACCGCCACGATCGTCTTCGAGGTCTGCATGCCGGCCCGGTGCTGGATGGCGCCGGAGATCCCGACCGCGATGTACAGCTGGGGCGACACCGTCTTACCGGTCTGGCCGACCTGGTTCTGGTGCGGGTACCAGCCGGCGTCGGTCGCGGCGCGCGAGGCGCCGACGGCCGCGCCGAGGGTGTCGGCCAGCTTCTCGACCAGCGCGAAGTGCTCGGCGGCACCCAGGCCACGGCCGCCGGAGACGACGACCTGGGCCTCGGTGAGGTCCGGACGGCCGGACTTCGCCTCGACGACGCGGTCCACGATCTTCGCGCCCTTCGCGGCGTCGGAGATCGCGATGTCGACCGGGGTCTCCACCGGGGTCGTCGGCGCGGCCTCGGGTGCGGTCGAGTTCGGCCGGACGACGACGATCGGGGTGCCCTTGGTGACCTTCGAGTTGACGATCGTCGAACCGCCGAAGATGCCCTGGGTGGCCGTCAGGTCGGAGGTGAGCGCGGTGGCGTCCCAGATCAGGCCGGAATCCGTGCGGGCGGCCGTGCGGGCCGCGACCTCACGGGAGTCCGGCGTGGCCGCGGCCAGGACGGCTGCGGGCGAGACGTCCGCGACCAGCTTCGACAGGACCTCGGCCGCCGGCGCCCCGATGTAGTCGGCGACGTCTTCGGACTCGACCAGGTAGACCTTGGCCGCGCCGTACTGGGCCAGGTACTCCTTCGCCTTGGCGTAGCTGCCCGGGCCGCCGAGGAACACCGCCGACGGCTCGCCGATCGTGCGGGCCAGCGTCAGCAGCTCGGCCGTGACCTTCTTCGGCTCGCCATCGCTGTGCTCGACGAGTACAAGAACTTCAGCCATCGAACAACAACCCCTCAGATGAGCTTCTGGGCCGCGAGGAACGCAGCGACCTTCGCGCCGCCATCGCCCTCGTCCTTGACGATGGTGCCGCTCTGGCGCGGCGGTGCCGGCTGCGCGTCGACAACCGTGGACGTCGCCCCGGCGAGGCCAACCGAGCCCGCGTCGAGACCGGCGTCGGCGGCCGAGAGCTTGGTCAGCGGCTTCTTCTTGGCCGCCATGATGCCCTTGAACGAGGGGTAACGCGGCTGGTTGATCTTCTCGACCACGCCCACGACGGCCGGCAGGGTCGCCTCGACGAGCGCGTAGCCGTTGTCGGCGAGGCGCTCGACGGAGACCTTGTTCGCGCCCGGGTCGACCGTGACCTTGCGGGCCTGCGTGAGCTGCGGCAGACCGAGACGCTCCGCGAGGAGGGCGCCCATGACGCCGCCTCGGGCGTCGGAGGCCTCCGAGGAGGTGATGATCAGGTCCGGCGAGAGCGTGGAGATCACCTTCGCCAGCGCGGCGGAGGTGGCGAGGGCGTCGGAGCCGTGCAGCGACTCGTCGGTCAGGTGCACCGCCTTGTCGGCGCCCATCGAGAGAGCCTTGCGGATCGTCTCGACGGCCTTCTCCGGCCCCATCGTGACGACCGTCACCTCGCCGCCATGGGCTTCCTTGATCTTCAGGGCCTCTTCGACCCCGTACTCGTCCATCTCGTTCATGACGTTGTCGACGCTCTTACGGTCGACCGTCTTGTCCGAGGCGTCGAGCTTCTTCTCCGCCCAGGTATCGGGAACCTGCTTGACGGTAACCACGATGTTCACGCCTTGGGGCCTCCGTAGCCAGCAATATCGATGTCGGTCCTCCACGCATCGTCGCATCTGACGCCCTGACATGCCCGATGATCGGCGCCGTGATGCAGGCCGCAATCCGCCCGCTCCGGGCATGCCAGCCCGGCGGCGACGGACATCCGGGAGACATCATCCGGACACAACGGCGCCGGCCGGCGCAGCCTCGACCGGCGTATCGCGACACGGCCGCCCACCCACGGCGACGGCCACCGACCGCGCGCGGCGGCGGGACGGGTAACGCCCACCGGGCGCGTCCGCGGGCGGACCGATCTGACGGATCGGCCATCGACGCCGCCCGGCACCGCCGCGACAGCGGCCTGGTTTGCCATGATGTCTCCCACTTCGACCGCCCCTACCGCAAGAGGCCCGGGTCCCACCATGACCGTGCATTCCGGCCCACTACTGCACACCCTCTTCCTGAATGTGTGACCAATCGGCTACTTTCTGCCCCATGAGGTAGCCGAGGGCCTGGTAAAGGCCCATCCGGCCACATCGAGCAGACGGGGGTCCGATGGTCGCGGAAGAACTCATGGTGGCTGGGCCGCCCCTGGCCCTGTCGGGCCCGATCCGGCCGGGCCGCCTGTCGGCCCGTATCTCCCCGGACCACACCTCCCCGGAGATCATCCCGCCGGACCGCATCTCGACAGCGCAGTCCGCCGCCGACATCCCGGGCACGCACATCCCGGCCACCCAGCTCCCGAACAACCAGGTCCCGGCGCCGTCGATGGCATCCACCGGGCGCGCCAGGCCGACGGCGAAGGCTGCCGCGGGCAAGGCCGGCGGCGGAACGTCCACCGGCGCGGGTGGCGCTGGCGGCGCCAGCAGCACCCGCGCAGGCGGCACCAGGGGTGCCGGTACCAGCCCCGACACCGGCGAATCCGGCACGCCGACCCTGTTCTCCCGCCTGCTCGCCGAGGCCAACGTCTCCGACACCCGCTTCGCACGTCAGGTCAACAACCGCGCCCGATCCCAGCGCCGCATCGAGCTCGGCCTGGCCCGGACGACCGTCGGGCACTGGCGCCGCGGCATGCGGCCCCGGGACCCGATGGTCGCCGAGCTGGCCGCGGCCGAACTCTCCGCCCTCGTCGGCTACCCGGTGACCCCCGCCGACCTCAGCTGGCGGGGCGAAGCCAGTGAACGCGACGACCTCGGCCTCGCCGTCGCGGACATCCCCGACGACACCCTGCGGACGCTCGCTGGACTTTCGGGACGAGACATGCGGCGACGTGACGTCCTACATGACGGGGCGGCCTTCGTCGCCACCGCCTTCGCCGACCCCGTGCTGTCCAGCCTCACCGGCATGATCCGCCGGATCAGCGCGGACGTCCCGTCCTCCCCGTCCGGCGGAGCGATGATCCGGGACATGACCGAGACGTTCCGCCGCCTGGACGCCCGGTTCGGCAGCAGTGAGATCCGCCCCCAGGTCGTGACGTTCCTGCACGACCGGACGCGGGCGGCCGTGGCAGGACCGGCCGACACCGACACCTTCGGCGCCCTCGCAGAGCTGGCCCAGTTCAGCGGCTGGCTCGCCCAGGACTGCAACCGCCAGGCACTGGCCCAGCGCTACTACATCCAGGCACTCACGCTGGCCGAGCACGCCGACGACGTCATGATGGCCGGCCGGGTGCTGTCCGCGATGAGCGACCAGTCCGCGGCCCTGGGGCACAACCGGCACAGTCTGTCCCTGGCGCGCGCGGCGATCGACCGGTCCGCCCGGCAGTCCGCGCCGGCCGTGCAGGCGATGCTGCAGGACAAGCTGGCGTGGGCCCTCGCCCGCAACGGCGACGAGGCCGGCTGCATGCGTGCCCTGGACGCGCTGGAGCGCACGATCTCCCGCGAGCCCGGCGACGCCCCGTCCTGGGCCGGGCACTACAACATCGGCGACGTGGCCGAGTGTCAGGGCCACTGCTTCCTCCTGCTGGGCCGGGCGGAGATGGCCGAGAAGCGGCTGCTGGAGGCACGTGACCTGCAGGGTCCGGCGCGGGCCCGGACCCGCGCGTACGCAGAGGCGGACCTGGCGCTGTCCTACCTGAAACGCCCGCGCCCCGAGCTCGAGGCGGCCCTCGAAGCCGGGTACCGGGCGGTTGAGGTGGCCGGTCCGGTGTCCTCCACCCGGATCGTCAACAAACTCGCCGAGCTGGACCGGACGATCGCCGGCTTCTCGAAAGCCGTCGCGGCCCGTGAGTGGCGCTCACGCGCCGCTGGTCTCGTGCGACCTTCCCCGCAGCGGCCGGAACCCGCCGTCGGCTGACCGGCGTGGACCGGGCACCCTATGTCCGGTGAGCCCCGCGAAGGGCATCGGCCGCCGCATCGGCCGACGCGCCCCCACCTCCAGCAACGGCACCAACATCGGCGGAGCTACCGACAGCGGCGGAAGCCGCGGAGGTGACGGCGGTGGGAGCGGCGGCGGCAACGGCGGAAGCGGAAGCGGCGGGGGTGACGTCGGTGCCGGGACGGGCACGGGCATCGGCGCGGGCGACATCCCGGCGATCCCGTCCGACCCGCCCGGCCGGGCAGGCGGGACGCATCCGCCGGCCCGGATCGCCCTGGTGCTCGCCGCCTGGGTCGTCACGGTGGCGCTCGCCGTCATCGCCGCGGTGCGCCTCGTCCACCTCGACGACGCGTTCGCCTGGCCGTTCGCCTCGTTCAACGCGCTGACACCGCTGCTGTACCTGCCGGTCTACGCGGCGCTCGCGATCGGCTTCGCGCTGCGGCGCAACCTGCTCATGATCTTCTGTGCGCTGCTCGTAGTCGCCCACCTGGTCTGGGCGCTGCCCGAGGTCCTCCCCGGCGACGCCGACGACGTCCCGCAGGGCTCGGCCCGGCTGCGGGTGATGAGCGCGAACCTGCTCTACTCCAACACCGAGGCCGGCCGGCTGGGCCGGCAGATCGAGGCCGCCGACCCCGACGTCCTGGTGCTGGTCGAGCTCTCGCCGCTGACGTTGGCGGACGTCCAGGCGTCAGGTGCACTGAAGGAGTACCGGTACTCCGAGGTCCACCCGCAGGACGGCGCGTTCGGCTCGGCGGTGTTCTCCCGCTTCCCGCTGTCGGACACGGCGGCACCCGAGGTGGCCGGCAGCATGTCACTGCGCACGACGGTGCGGGTCGACGAGCGCCGCTCCTTCGTCATGTACGCGGTGCACACGATCTCGCCGACCAGCGGGGACTACGCGAAACGGTGGCGCGCCCAACTCGACCACCTCCGCGAGGACGTCGAGACGTCGAAACTGCCGGTCGTGCTCGCCGGCGACTTCAACGCCACCCGCGACCACCGTCCGCTGCGCCGGCTGCTCTCCGCCGGTGTGCGCGACGCCCACGACGTCCTCGGCGCCGGTTGGACACCGACCTGGAACGCGAAAACGGTCGCGTTCCCACCGGTGCTGCGGATCGACCACGTCCTCGCGTCACCGGCCTTCGCGGTCACCGGCTACCAGGTCGGCTCCGAGTTCGGCAGCGACCACAAGCCGGTGACCGCCGACCTGGCCCTACGCTGACCAACCCGGCCCCGGGCCTGCACTGACCGAGCCGGGCCGAGCCTCGCGCCGGCCGGCCCGGACCGCAGACCGAGCCGGGGCCGATGTCGGGTGCTGCGACGGCTAGCTAGCGGCCGACGAAGTCGGCCTTGCCCGGGCCGCGCTCGATGAACGAGTCCATGCCGTGGCGGCGGTCCTCGGTACCGAACAGGCCGATGAACAGCGCCGACTCCAACCGCAGCGCCTCGGAGAGCGCGAGGTCGCCGCCGTCGTCGATCGCCTGCTTCGCCGCGGCCAGTGCCAGGGCGGGCCCCGTGACGAAGCGACCCGCCATCCGCAGGGCCTCGGCGTACACCTCATCGGCCGGGACGACCTTGTCGGCCAGCCCGATCGCCTCCGCCTCGGCGGCCCGCACCTGCCGGCCGCTGAAGACGAGATCCTTGGCCCGGGCCGGCCCGACGAGCCGCGGCAGGCGCTGCGTGCCACCGGCGCCCGGGATCACACCGAGGGTGATCTCGGGCAGCCCGACCTTCGCGTTCTCGGCGAAGACCCGGAAGTCGGCACACAGCGCGAGCTCCAGGCCGCCGCCGAGGGCATAGCCCGTGACGGCCGCGACGACCGGCTTCGGGATACGCGCCACCAGGTCGAAGGCCGCGGCCAGATCGCGGACCCAGCCGGTGATGCCAGCGACGTCCAGCCCCGCCATCTCCTTGATGTCCGCCCCGGCGGCGAACACCTTCTCGCCGCCGTAGATGACAACGGCCCGGACGTCCGCCCGGGCGGTGGCCTCGAGGGCGGCGGCGCGCAGCTCAGCGGCAAGCGCCGCGTTGAGCGCGTTCATCGGCGGCCGGTCCAGCCTGATCGTCCCGACACCGTCGGAGACCTCGAGCCGCACGACCGCCATCGCCAAACCTCCGCATCGTCGCGAAACCATGAATCCTCATCACGATTCCGCGCATCCGTGAGCCACCCGCCCGCCGGAGACTCCCCCGCCGGGCCGCAGCCAACACTAGACGAGTAGGCCTCCACGTTCAGGCCGCCAACAACCACCCCAAGACCACACTCAGCCCACGCCCTTCCCCGGCGAGAGCCTGCCCGAGGCACACAAGCTCCCCCAGGCGCCGAAGGCCCTGAAGCCGGGCCGGGACCACGCCAGATGGGGCACCTCGGGCCCGGGTGGGGGCCGACAGGGTCCGGGCGTCGGCCAACTGGGTGCGCCGCGGGACGGGAAGTGACGCCGGTCACTTGGGATGGGTGGAGGTGAGAGTTCGGGGGACCACCGGATGATGTGGCGGTTAGCGTCGTTCCCATGATCCGCCCCGGCTCGGCCACCCCGCTCGGCGTGTGGTGGGACGGCGAGGGAGTCAACGTCGCCGTCGTGGCGCCCGGTGCCGACGCGGTGGATTTCTGTGTGTTCGACGGCCAGAACGGCTCGGGCGGCCAGAACGGCTCGGGCGCCACCGGCCGCACCGACCTCGGCACCGACCCGGTCCGCGGAACGGACGGTGGCGCGGAGACCACTTCAGGTGGTGAGACGCGGTACCGGCTTCCCGAACGGGACGGCGGTGTCTGGCACGGTTACATCCCCGGGGTGGGCCCGGGGCAGGCCTACGGCCTGCGGGCTCATGGGCCGTACGCGCCCGGGCGCGGCGAGCGGTACAACCCGGCGAAGCTGCTGCTCGACCCCTATGCGCGCCGGGTCACGGGAAGCTTCGTGCCCCATCCGGCGGTGCACGGGTATGTGGCCGGCGATCCCTACGGGCAGGACCCCGACGACCGGGACTCGGCACCGTATGTGCCAAAGGGCGTCGTGACCGGACCCGTCACGCGGCCTCCCGCGGGATCCGTCACGGGGTCTGCCGCCGGGTCCGTCACGGGGCCGGACCCGGCCGCGAACAGGCCGCGGACGGCCTGGGCCGACACGATCCTGTACGAGCTGCATGTCCGGGGCTTCACCATGCTTCACCCGGGGGTGCCCGAGCGGCTGCGCGGGACCTACGCCGGCCTGGCGCATCCGGCGGTCGTCGACCACCTGCTGCGGATCGGTGTCACCGCGGTCGAGCTGCTGCCCGTCCACGCGCACATCTCCGAGACGACGCTGCTGGAGAACGGCCGATCCAACTACTGGGGCTACAACACGCTGGCGTTCTTCGCCCCGCACCCCGGCTACGCGGCCACGGACGACCCCGTCGCCGAGTTTCGCGCCATGGTCGCCGCGCTGCACGACGCGGGTATCGAGGTGTTGCTCGACGTCGTCTACAACCACACCGCCGAGGGCAGCGAGCGCGGGCCGACACTGAGCCTGCGCGGCCTGGACAACATCGCCTACTACCGCGTCGAACCCACCGACCCGCGCCGCTACCGCGATGTCACCGGCTGCGGGAACACCGTCGACGCCACGTCGCCGCACGTCGTGCGCCTGATCTGCGACTCGCTGCGGTACTGGGTGTCCGAGATGGGGGTGGACGGGTTCCGCTTCGACCTGGCGACGGCGCTCGCGCGGTCACCGGACGGGTTCGAGCCGGCCGCGCCGCTGCTGACCGCGATCCAGGCCGACCCGCTGCTGTCCTCGGTCAAGCTGATCGCCGAGCCGTGGGACCTCGGCTGGGGCGGGTACCAGGTCGGCGCGTTCCCGGCGCCGTGGGCCGAGTGGAACGGCCGGTTCCGCGACACCCTGCGTGACATCTTCAGCGACCGCACCGGCAGCGTGGCGGATCTCGGGTACCGGATCACCGGCTCGTCCGACATCTACGAGCATTCGGGACGCCGGCCCTGGGCCTCGGTCAACTTCGTCACCGCGCACGACGGTTTCCCCCTCGCCGACCTGGTCTCGTACAACGAGAAGCACAACGAGGCCAACGGGGAGGGCAACCGGGACGGGGAGTCGGAGAACCGGTCGTCGAACCACGGCGCCGAGGGACCGACGGACGACCCGAAGATCCTCACGAACCGCCGCCGAGCCCGCCGGGCCCTGATCAGCACGTTGCTGCTGTCGGCCGGTGTGCCGATGCTGCTCGCCGGCGACGAGCTGGGACGTTCGCAGGGCGGCAACAACAACGCCTACTGCCAGGACAACGCGGTCTCCTGGCTCGCCTGGCCGAACGGAACGGCAGGAACCCCCGAGGCCGGTGGGCCCGGCGAGGTGCCGGCCGGCGAGGTGCCGGCCGCGGATCCGGCAGGTCCCGATCCGGCGCTGGTCACGCTGGTGGGCGGGCTGAGCAGACTGCGACGGGCCGCGCCGGTGCTGCGGCGGCAGCGGTTCTTCCGCGGTGGCGCGCCGACCCCGCAGCGGCTGCCCGACATCACCTGGTTCCGGCAGGACGGCGCGGTGATGTCGGCCGCGGACTGGAACGCCCCGCAGGTGGCGATCCTGGTGGCGCACCTGGCCGGGGAGGGCATCGAGTGGACCGACGCCGCGGGCACGCCGATCACCGGGGAGAGCCTGCTGCTGGTCATCCATCCTGAGGGCGAGGACCGGACGGTCGTGCTCCCCGGGGCGCCCTGGGCGACCTGGTACGACCTGCTGCTCGACACCGCCGCGGACGACCTCGCCGGGTTCCCGGACACGATCACCGAGCCCCGCCGGACGCTGGCGGCCGGCGCGCAACTCGACGTGGCCGGACGAACAGTCCTCATCCTGCGGGCCCTCGGCGGCTCCGATTGCAGTGTGGCGGCCGAGTGAGTCCACGATGACACTCGGCCACCACACCGGCCGCCCTGGGCCCGGAGGCCGGAGGCCCAGGGCGCGGGGGTGGGTCAGGGGTTTGTGACCAGGCCGAGTTCGGCTGGGCTTGCGGTGAGGCGATGGCGGGGCAGGACTCGCACCGTGTAGCCGAAGGGGCCGGTCCGGCCGAGCGGGATCGTGCCCTCGTACCGGTGGCCGTGGCCGCCCTCCCCCTCACCCACGTCGGTCAGCGGGAGCGTGCCGGGCGCCATGATGCGGTCGGTCTCGTCCACCCGGCCGTAGGAGGCGATCACCTCGACGTCGGCCGGGTCGAGCCCGCCGAGGTCGACCGTCGCCCGCACGACCAGCGACTGGCCCACCTGGGGGGTGTCCCCGAGCCCGGCCGAGTCGACGTTGAGCACGTGGACGCCCGACCAGGCGCTGCGCACCCGGTGCTTCCAGGCCGCGAGGTCGCGCGCCCCGGCGAGGTCGCCCTCGGTGGCCTGGCGGGCCGACACCCCGGCGGGCACGTAGTAACGCTCGACGTACTCGCGCACCATCCGGGTCGCCAGCACCTGCGGGCCGAGCGTGGAGAGGGTGTGCTTGACCATCGCCGTCCACCGCGGCGGGGCGGACGTCGGCGTCGCCCGGTCGTAGAAGCGCGCCGTCACCGTGTTCTCGAGCAGGTCGTACAGGGCCGCCGACTCGATGTCGTCGCGGCGGTCGGGGTCCTCGACGCCGTCCGCGGTCGGGATGGCCCAACCGTTCTGACCGTCGAACATCTCGTCCCACCAGCCGTCCCGGATGGAGAGGTTCAGGCAGCCGTTGAGCGCCGCCTTCATCCCGGACGTGCCGCACGCCTCGAGCGGGCGCAGTGGGTTGTTCAGCCAGACGTCGCAGCCGGCGTAGAGGAAGCGGGCCATGCCGATGTCGTAGTCGGGCAGGAAGACGATCCGGTGGCGCACGGCCGGGTTGTCTGCGAACTGGACGATCTGCTGGACGAGCAGCTTGCCGCCGTCGTCGGCCGGGTGGGCCTTGCCCGCGATGACCATCTGGACGGGGCGGTCGGCGTGCAGCAGGAGCCGCTTGAGGCGCTCGGAGTCACGCAGCATCAGCGTGAGCCGCTTGTAGGACGGCACCCGGCGGGCGAACCCGATGGTGAGCACGTCCGGGTCGAAGACGGACTCGACCCAGTCGAGCTCGCCGGGGGCCGCGCCGCGCTGCAGCCAGGAGACGCGGACCCGGCGCCGGATCTCGGCGACGAGCTGCTCGCGCAGTTCCCGCCGGGTCGCCCAGATGGCCTCGTCGGACACCTTGTCGAACCGGATGAAGGCCTCGGCGCCGCCGCTGAGCAGGCCGGGGCCGGGCTGGCGGTCGGCCAGCTCGGTGATCGAGCGGGAGACCCAGGTCGGGGCGTGCACGCCGTTGGTCACCGAGCCGATCGGCACCTCGGCGTGGTCGAAGCCGGGCCACAGGCCGGCGAACATCTCCCGGCTGACGATGCCGTGCAGGCTGCTGACGCCGTTGGAGCGCTGGGCCAGCCGCAGGCCCATGTGGGCCATGTTGAACACGTTGGGGTCGGGCTCGGCGCCGAGCTCGAGCACCCGGTCGACCGGGACGCCGGGCCAGCTGTTGTCGCCGCCGAAGTGGCGGGCCACCAGGTCCTTCGGGAACCGGTCGATACCGGCGGGCACGGGCGTGTGGGTGGTGAACAGCGTGCCGGCGCGGGCGGCCTCCAGCGCCTCGTCGAAGCTCAGCCCGGTCTCGGTGAGCTCGCGGATGCGCTCCAGCCCGAGGAAGCCGGCGTGGCCCTCGTTGGTGTGGTAGACCTCCGGCGCCGGCGAGCCGGTGACGGCCGCGTAGGCGCGCAGCGCGCGGACGCCGCCGATCCCCAGCAGCATCTCCTGGAGGAGCCGGTGGTCGGTCCCGCCGCCGTAGAGGCGGTCGGTGACGCCCCGCTCGGCGGACTGGTTGTCCTCGACGTCGGAGTCGAGCAGCAGCAGCGGGACCCGTCCGACCTGCGCCTTCCAGATCTGGGCGTGCAGGGTGCGCCCCTCGGGCAGGCCGACGGCGACCTTCACCGGGGCGCCCTCGGCGTCGGTGAGCTGCGTCAGCGGCAGGCCGTGCGGGTCGATGCCGGGGTAGCGCTCCTGCTGCCAGCCGTCCCGCGACAGCGACTGGACGAAGTAGCCGGCCCGGTAGAGCAGGCCGACCCCGATGATCGGCACCCCGAGGTCGCTGGCGGTCTTCAGGTGGTCGCCGGCGAGGATGCCCAGGCCGCCCGAGTACTGCGGGAGGACCTCGGTGATCCCGAACTCCGGCGAGAAGTAGGCGATGGCGCTGGGTGCGCCCGGGATCGCCTGCTTCTGGTACCAGAGGTCGGAGGTCAGGTACTCCTGCAGGTCGTCCGCGGCGTCGGAGAGCCGGCGCAGGAACTTCCGGTCGGCGGAGAGCGCCACGAGCCGATCGTGGTCGACCTCGCCGAGCAGCCGGACGGGATCGCCCTCACAGACCCGCCACAGCTCCGGATCGACCGACTCGAACAGGTCGAGGGTCTCCGGATGCCACGACCAGCGAAGGTTCAGAACCAGCTCGCCCAGCGCAGCGAGCTGCTCCGGGAGCTGGGCACGGACAGTGAATCGGCGCAGCGCTCTCACGAGACGGGAAGCCTAAACAGGGTGCATGAACTCGCCGCACCCGGGTTCGACCCGCCGGTTGCCGAGCCGCAACAACTTCTCCACGATCCCCCCAAGACGGATATTCCGCACTCCGCGCCGCCCGTCCACCGCGCGGTGGACGGGCGGCGGGGACGGACGGCGGGGACGGACGGGACGGCGGCTACTCGTCGGGGGCGGTGGCGACCTTCTCCGCGAGCGCGGACATGACCGCCGGGTCGCGCAGGGTCGTGACATCACCGAGCTCGCGGCCCTCGGCGACGTCCCGCAGCAGCCGGCGCATGATCTTGCCGGACCGGGTCTTGGGCAGGTCGTCGGCCCAGATGATGCGGCGCGGGCGGGCCAGCTTGCCGATCCGGTGGGCGACGTGGTCCCGGAGCTGGGAGACCATGGCGTCGTCGCCGACCAGCTCGCCGCGCAGCGTCACGAACGCGACGATCGCCTGACCGGTGTCCTCGTCCGACTGGGCCACCACGGCCGCCTCGGCGACGGCCTCGTGCGCGACGATCGCGGACTCCACCTCGGCGGTGGACAGCCGGTGCCCCGACACGTTGATCACGTCGTCGATCCGGCCGATGATCCAGAAGTAGCCGTCCGCGTCGAGCCGCGCGGCGTCGCCCACGACGTAGGTGCGGGGACCGAACCGGGAGAAGTAGGTCTGCACGAACCGCTCGTCGTCGCGGTAGAGCGTGCGCAGCATGGACGGCCACGGGCTGGTGATCACCAGGACCCCGGTGCCCTCGGTGACCGGCTCGCCGTCCTCGGACAGCAGCGCCGGGCTGATCCCGGGCAGCGGCGTCGTCGCCGATCCCGGCTTGGTCGACGTCACCCCGGGGATCGGCGAGATCAGGATCGAGCCGGTCTCGGTCTGCCACCAGGTGTCGACGATCGGGCAGCGCCCGCCGCCGATCACCTGGTGGTACCACAGCCAGGCCTTCGGGTTGATCGGCTCGCCGACCGAGCCGAGCAGCCGCAGCGACGACAGGTCATGCCGCTCCGGGTACCGCGCTCCCCACTTGATGCACGCCCGGATGGCCGTCGGCGCGGTGTAGAAGACGGTGACCTTGTACTCGGCGATCAGCCGCCACCAGATGTCGTAGTCCGGGTAGTCCGGCGCGCCCTCGTACATCACGCTCGTCACGGCGTTCGACAGCGGGCCGTACACGATGTAGGAGTGGCCGGTGATCCAGCCGACGTCGGCGGAGCACCAGTAGACGTCGGTCTCCGGGTCGATGTCGAAGACCGTGCGGTGGGTGTACGTCGCACCGAGCAGGTAGCCGCCGGTGGTGTGCAGGATGCCCTTCGGCTTCGCCGTCGACCCGGAGCTGTACAGGATGAACAGCGGGTGCTCGGCGGAGAGCGGCACCGGCGGGCACAGCGGCTCGGCGGCGGCGAGCAGCTCGTGGTACCAGACGTCGCGACCGGCCGTCATCACCGTCTCGGCCCCGCCCACCGGCCCGGTGGAGCGGACGACCACGACGTGCTCCAGCTTCGGCAGGTCACCCAGCTCGGCGTCCACGCCGGCCTTGACCGCCGCGGTGCGGCCCTTGCGGCGGGCCCCGTCCACGGTGATCAGCACCTTGGCGTCGGAGACCTCCATCCGCTCCCGCACCGCGGACGGCGCGAACCCACCGAAGACCACGTTGTGCACCGCGCCGATGCGGGCGCAGGCGAGCATGGCCACCGCGACCTCGGGGATCATCGGCAGGTAGATGCCGACGACGTCGCCCGGGACCACCCCGAGGGAACGCAGGCCGTTCGCCAGCCGCTGGGTGTCGGCGAGCAGCTCGGAGTAGGTGACGGCCCGACGCTCACCCTCCTCGCCGTGCCAGTGGTAGGCGACCCGGCCGCCCAGGCCGGCCGCCACGTGCCGGTCCAGGCAGTTGGCGGAGACATTGAGCTCGCCGTCGTCGAACCACTTGTAGAAGGGCGGGTTCGCGTCGTCGAGGACGCGGGTGAAGGGTTTCTGCCAGGTCAGCAGCTCGCGTGCCTTTCCCGCCCAGAAGGCCAGCGGGTCGGCGGCGGCCGCCGCCACGTCGGCGGCGTACGGCTGGCGACGGGCGAAACCCGGCGGCGGGTCGAAGCGCTCCACGGTCTGCAGGCGCTCCAGCTCGGCCTCGAGCGCTCCACCGGCGCCGCCGCCGTCGCCGTCCGTCCCGCTTCCTGCGTGCATGCCTGCCACGGTCACGCGTTCCTCCTGCGTCGGCGAAGGCCCGAACAACGGCAGCCCGGACAACGCGGTCACCTACGGTTTCACCGGTGTATCACGAAGCCCCGCGACCTACCAGGGCCACCGGGCCGCACGGGCGGCCCGGTTCAGCGGCGGGCGGGCGGGGCCGTCAGCCGACGGTGAGCGCGAGCAGGACCATCATGGCCTGCTTCCAGTTGGGCGACGGCGCACCGTCGGCGCCGTCCCCGAACCGGAACCAGCCGCTGAACGACAACCCCACGGTGCGGACGTCGAAACCGGCGAAATGCCGCCGCCCGTCCGCGAGGAGTTTCTCCCGGGCGGCTGAATCCAGCCATTCCTCCAGGTGCCGCATCGAGTCGTACCGGAAAAGCGCGACCCAGTGCTCCTGCACCCCGGGAACCGGCCGGAAAAGTTCGTATCCCAGGAATCCCGGCGACCTCGCCTGCACCCGGCGTGCCTTCTCCTGCCAGGTCTCGAACTCCCGCTCGTGCCCCCGGCGCACGACACCCGACCTGGTGCGGATCGGCTTCGACGACGCCTACCCGTACGAGGACTTCAGCCGTCCCGTGAACGAGCGGGGCATCCACATCGAGCAGGTCTGCCAGGAGGTCGACGCGACGGCGTACGCGGCCTGGAACGCCAGGCCCGACCGCCACCCCTGCTGACCCACCTCCGGTACTGACCCACCTCCGGCTCGGCTCGGCAGGAGCGCGGCCCCGGGCCGCGATGGTTACCGGGCCGGCTCGGGGTGGGAGGTTGACCAGGTGTGGAGGAGGGTCAGCAGTTCCTCTGCCGCCAGGAGGCCGGTGGCGGTGGTCACCGTGAGGTTCGGGGCCTGCCAGCCCTGCTCGTGCAGCTCCCCGTGCGCCGGTCGGACGGCCAGGTCGGCGGCGGCGAGCATCGGCGCGTCGAGGACGGAGTCGCCCGCGGCCAGCACCCGGGACGCGCCGGCCCGGCGGGCGACCTCCGCGACGGCCGCCTGCTTGGTGAGGGCCGTCGGAACGAGGTAGACCTTGCGGCCCTGGGTGGACAGCGACCACCCCGCCGACGCCACCTCGGCGGCGACGTCGGACAGGTCGGGAATCGCCTCCCGGCTGTGCGCGACCAGGTAGACGAACAGGCCGTCCGCCACCCGGACGATGCGGGCCCATCCGGCGGCGTCGAGCCGGGCGGCCAGGGCCTCCATCTCCGCCAGCGGCGCGCAGGTGCCCGTGAGTCGGGCCGCGACCTGCTCCGCCCAGGCGGGGTCGGGCTCGCCGTCGACGAGCAGGTGCCCGCCGTTGGCCGCGATCGCGAACGCGGGGCGCACCCCGAGGTCGATCCGCCGGTACTGGGCGAGGGTCCGTGTGGTGACCGGGACGAAGACCGCCGTCCGGTGCAGGCGGGCGAGGATGTCGAGCGCGCGGGTGGTGGAGTAGGCCGAGGGGACGCCGTCGATCCGTTCGACCAGGGTCACCTCCGGCTCGGCCGTCCCGGAGACCAGCCGGAAGGACTTCCGGGCGAAGATCAGCGTCTGGTCGAGGTCGCAGGCCAGCAGGTGCGGACCGTCCGGCGCCGGTGCCGGCGCCGGCACCGGCACCGGCGCGGGGCGGGGCGGGGTGGTCACGGCGTCTCCGGGCGCCAGCGCGCCGCCGGGGTGTGGAACACCGGTCTCTCGCCGTCCGCGGCGCGTACCGGCCGCACCAGGCCGACGCAGGAGAAGGGCAGGTCGGCCATCTCCTCCACCGGCACCCCGCGCGCCTCGGCCAGCGCCAGGACGTGCGCGAGCTCGTCCAGCCGGTCGGGGGCGACGAGGATGCGCCACGGAACCCGGCGCAGCAGCACCCGGGTGGCCTCGCCCACCCCGGGCTTCACCATGATCACATCCGGGATGTCGAACCGCTCGGCGATGCGCTCGACGGCGGCCCAGCCCTCCCAGGTCGGTGTCCGGTCGGCGGCCCACAGCCGGGGCCAGGCCGCCTCGACCTCGTCGGCCACCTCGTCGAACCGGTCGACGACCGTGTCGATGAAGTGCCGGGAGAGGTCGTGCGGGAGGAGCTCCCGGTAGAACTTCGCGCCGTGGAAGTCGTCCGGGCCGATGTGCTCGGCGTTGAGCACCGTCCGGCTGACCAGCCCGCTGACCGTGGAGTTCAGGCAGGCGCTGGGGATGAGGAAGTCGTCGCGGGTGCCGAACAGCGGCACGCAGCGGGCCGGGTCGGCGAGCACGGCCAGGGTGTCGTCGACGCCGAGGCCGCGGACCGCCTCGGCCAGCACCCGGGTCATCACCCCCTTACCGGTCCATCCGTCGACGAACTGGATGGCCGCGCGGTCGTGACGGTCGGTGATGTGGCGCAGGGCGTTCATGTCGACGCCGCGGTCCTTGATGACCGAGATCGCGTAGTGGGGGACGTCCAGGCCGTGCCGGAGCGCGTACCAGCGACGCATCAGGATTCCGATCGGCGTGCCCGCGCGGGCGATCGAGGCGATCACCGGCGCGGGCTTGGTGTGCCGGACGAGCTCCGCGACGATCCCGGTCGCCAACGCCACCCGCCGTGCGGACCGCTCCAGCGCCTGGTGGTAGATCCGCAGGTAGGCGGCGTCGGGCTGGTACTCGATCGGCAGGTCCTCGGAGTAGTGCCGGCCGGACTGGAAGCCCTCCTCGCGGTCCTCCGTCGGCCGTTCGAGGTTCGCCGCGCTGAGGTCGGTGAGCAGGAAGGTGACATCCTCGGGCAGGTAGGAGCCGGAGCCGATCAGCGTTCGCCCGCCGGTCACGACGGGCCGCACCGCGCTCACCGGGCGTCCTCGGCGCCGCGCGCCGCCAGCACGTGGCAGGGGATGGTGACGACGGTGACGTCGGCGCAGCGGCGCAGCTCGGTGAGCAGGCCGTCCAGGTCGGGGCCGTCGGGGACCGGCCCGCGGTCGTCCATCCCCGAGTCCACGACGAGCACGATGTCGTCGTAGCGGCCCGGCGTCACGTTGTACACGTGGCTGACCCGCTCGGGGCCGTCGGGCGCCGGGAAGGTCAGCGCCGCCCGGATGGCGTAGCCGTCGACGTCGAGCGGATGGACCGGGGAGCGGGTCGTCGACTGGTAGACCACCCTGCGCCCGGTCAGTTCCGCCAGGCCGTCCGCCAGCCGCATCGGCACGTACATCAACTCCTCGGTACCCAGGACCAGGATGTCCCCGCCGCGGGCGGGGTCGGGCAGTCCCGCCAGGACGTCCTTCGCCACGGCCGGAACCGCGTCGGTGAGGCGCTCACGGGCGGCCGGGGACCAGCCGTGGCGTGCCCCGTCCGGCAGACCCGCCGGCCAGCTCACCGCCACCCGGGTGACCCGGTGCTCCGCGCGGCCGCCGTCATCGTCGGCGACGCCGTCGCCGCCGCCGCCCTCGGCAGGGGTCGGGGCGCCGAAAGCGGCGCGGATCCGGCTGGCCCGGGCCGTCACGTCCGCGGGCACCGTGACGGTCGCCGCGACGAGGGAGACGACGTCCAGGCGGATGCCGAGCTCGGCGGCGAGGGCGTCGAAGGCGGCCCGGGCGGACGGCGGCCGGGCGTCGACGAGCGCCGCCACTGCGTAGTCCGTTCGGGGGGCGAAGGCATGCAGGATGCGGATGGTGCCCATCGCCGTCCGTCCGGTCGACAGCTCGTCGTCGACGAGCAGCAGCCGGCCGGGGGTTTCCAGCACACCGGGATCGGCGGGCATGAGCCAGTGGTGGGTGGCGTGCGAGTGCGACTCGACGAATTCCAGGACAGGCGTGCTGCCCGGTACCCGGCGCCGCGTCGTGTGCAGGTAGTGGCTGTTCGGCAGGCCGTCGGCGACGGCGTGCCCGAGCGCGGTGGCGGTCTCGCAGTACCCGATGACGAGCGGGACCTCGGCCGCCCCCGGCCCGGGGCCGGCCCACCGGGCGGGTGCCGGCAGGGCCCGCACCCGTTCGGCCAGGCGGGCCGCCGCGTCCAGCGCGGTAGCCGGCGGCACCGGCAGGTGCTTGCCGAGGACCCGGCTGACGAGCAGGTGCGCCCGCAGCGGGTTGCGGCGCAGCGCCAGCCCGACGAGCCGGCGCAGCTCGGCCGCGGCCGGTTCGCCGCCGCGTACCTCGATCCCCAGCCCGAGCTCCTCCCACAGCCAGTCGGGGTCACGCGTCCGGTCCTGGCCGAGCATCCGATCCTGCCCGGTCACCGCAACGCGTCCTGCGTCGCGGCCAGAACGTCGACGAAGGTGAGGCCCTCGCGCAGCACGCCGAAGGCCCGTGCCCGCCGTTGCACGGCCTGCGCCCACGGCCGGTGCGGGCGCAGCTCGTTCATCTTGTTCGCGTAGCTGCTCGGCCGGACGCCGCCCGCGTCCCCCTCGAGGACCGCCTCCGCGTCCTCGTACTCCTCCTGGGTCACGACATACAGGGCGTGGACGGCCGGCACGTGGCTCGGGTGGATCACCGTCTTGCCGATCAGTCCGTTGGCCTTGTCGAGGACGACCTCCCGGATGAGCCGGTCGAGGTCGGCCGAGACGAGCTCCGTGCGGATCCGCGCGCCGCGCTCGCTGCCGTCGACGAGGTCGGCCTCCTCGAACGGCGTCACCCGCAGGGAGCTCACGAACAGCCGCTCGGGCTGGGCGAAGTACTCCCACACCGGGCCGGTGACGACGTGGTCGCCGCCGCGGGCGCAGATGTTCACGATGTCGGCGATGCAGTCACGTACCACCGCGATGTCGTAGATGGTCAGGTCACGGTCGCGGCGCAGGCCGAACACCCCGGACAGGTCGGTGGCGCCCAGCCGCACGGCCAGCACGTGGTCGGCGTGCTTGTCGACGAGGCGGCGCACGGCCGTCAGCGCCTCGATCCTGGTCTCGCGGTAGATCACCTGCGGGCTCTCCAGCACGGGCATCGCCCACAGCAGCCGGCCGAGGGTGTCGGACCCGCGCAGCACCGCCTCGAGCGCCGCCTCGCCGCTCTCCTCCCCGAACTTCGGCAGGACGAACCCGGCGAGCAGGGAGCGCGCGGGCCCGCCCAGCCGGGCCAGCAGCGCCGGGATCTGCGCGACGGCGCGCACCCGGACGAACAGCAGCGGCAGACCGTCACCGCAGACCGGCGGATCCTCCCCCAGGTCGGCGAGCGCCGCGGCCACGTTCGACTCGGCCCCGAGCACCTCGTGGTCGGCGATGGCGTCCTCCAGGCAGAGGACCATCGAGGTCACCCCGGCCGCCACCTGGCGGCGGACGTCCGAGGCCAGTCGCGGGCGGGTACCGGGGGCGTACAGGGTGGCGCCGAGCGCGGTGGCGACGAGCCGCCGGTCACCGCCGGTCGTGATCTCTTCCGGAGCTCGGTGGAACAGGGTCCTGGCGGCCTGGCCGTCCAGGAAGCTGAAGTGACGCAAGCGGCGCGCTCCTGTCGAGACGATCCGACGATCCGGGGACGGACGATCCGGCGGGCCTGCGCGAGCGATCCCGCGAGCCCTCGTAAGCGGGAACCGCAACCGCGCAGGTCACAGGGCGGGCTTGGACATGGTGCCCGGGGCTGACGCTACCGCGCCACTCCGGGAGTTCGACACGAAACAGCACACGACGCCTCCGTGCACAGGTGTTGGTCGGCAGACGAACGGGCCGTCACCCCCGCGATGCCGGGGTGACGGCCCGTTCACTGAAACGAACGATCATCTGTGTGCCGAGAGCGGTCCGCCGTTCGGACCGGGCTGCTCAGCACTGCCCGGAAGACGAGCAGCGCTGAGTGGCGCCGTTCAGAGCGAGCCGAACAGTTTCTTGTACAGGGCGGACGCCTTCGGGTTCTGGCCGCCGTTCATGATGGTCGAGCAGACGTTGCCGGGCGCCGCGTCGTGGAAGTACGCCTCGTACGCCATCACGTCCGCGTACTTCGTGAACGTGTCGAACATCTTCTGGATGTAGAAGGGGTTGTCACCGCCGCCGTTGCGGCTGCACGAGGACACACCCCATTCGCCCACGCCCACCTTCTTGCCGTGCTGGCGGGCGAACTCAAGCAGGTAGCACAGGCCGTTCGGGTCCTCGCACTGCTTCTTCCAGGTGGCCTCGTCCCGCGACGGCGGGTACCAGTCGTAGGAGTCGATGCCGACATAGTCGACGTACTCGTCACCCGGGTAGGCCGCCCACGGGGTGCCCCCGTTGGGAACCGGCGAGGCGTGCGCGTTGAACGTCCAGTCGATCTTCACCGCGGGGTCCGTCGAGCGGATGGCGGTCGAGATCTTGCGGAAGCAGTCGCGGAACTCCGTCCCGGCCGGGTCCGAGTGCCAGTACATGAACTTGCCGTTGAATTCCCAGCCGATGCGGACGATCGAATCGGCGCGGCCGTTGTTCTTGAGGAACGTGCCGAAGGTCTTCCAGTAACTGTCGTACTCGCCGCGGGCGCAGGCCGCGTTGTTGCCCTGGCCCTTCGGATAGGTCGGCTGGCTGATGATCAGCTTGCCCGGGAAGGCCTTGTACAGGTCCAGCGGCCAGCGCGGCTCGACCATCGCGTTCCAGCCCTGGGTACGGACGGTGAACACATGCGCCACGTCGTTCGCCCGCCCGCGCCACGTCCCGAAGGACATGACCTGCGACAGGACGTGCGACGGGTAGACGCCGGACATCCAGGGCAGGCCGGAGAGCCGGCCGGTGCCGCCGGTGGTGGTGCCGGTGCCCGTCCCGCTCCCCGCCGACGGCGCGGCCGTGGGCGCTGGCGCGGGTACGGCGGTCGGCGCCGGCGAGCCCCGCCGGCCGGTGCTCGGGGGGGTGGTGGCCCGAGCGGTGCCCGTCGGCTCCGAGCTGGTGGGCCCGGAGGCCGTGGGCTCCGAAGTCGTGGGCTCGGCGGTCGTCGGCGCCGGGGTGGCCGCGGGGCCCGGGACAGGACTCGCCGTCGGGGCTGGTGCGGGGACCTCGGCGCCGTTGGCCGCCCCGTTCGCCAGGCCCGGCGTGCCAGCGTCGACGACGTCGAGCGTGCCGCTGGCCTCCACCGACTCCTGCTTCGCCGTCACGGTCACCCGGCCGGAGAAGCCAAGCGGCACCTGGAAGCCGAGGATGAACCGGCCGTCCGCGCCGGACCGGGCGCTCGCGGAGCCACCGAGGTCGGTGGTCGCGGCGGTGACCGCCACGTCCTTGCCGGGCCCGAAGCCACGCCCGCCGACGAGCACGATGTCGCTGTCGAACAGGACGAGAGTCAGTTTCGACTGCCCGGCGGTGGCCGGGCCGGAGGTCAGGCCGGCGACCGGGACCTGCTGGTCGGCGACACCCCCGGCCGACGAGGACGGCACGGGCGACGAGGTTCCGTCAGCCTCCGGGGTCGTGCCCACGGTGGGTGACGGTGTCGGTGTGGCGGCCGTCGGCGCGGCACCGGCCGGTGCCACCAGCGGCAGGGACAGCGCCAGCACGAAGCCGGCTGCCAGGCCCAGCCGCGGCCCACGGCCGAAGCGGTGCCGGCGGCGCGGCCGCGGCGGCCGGGACGCCGGGGCGCCCGCGGGATTCCGGCCGAAGCCGAACCGGGAGGTGCGGTCGACCTGAGGGGTCGGTCGGCCGCCGGGTGTCGAGGCCATGCTCGCGCGCCGCCTTTCGGTCGTGGCGTCGGACGGAGCATCGACGGACAAACAACTCGGCACACGCGGGAAACCGGCTGTGCGCGGTCTCCCTGCGGCTCGTCCCCTCCGGGCCACCACCACCGTGGTGGGACCCAGCGTGCCGCCTCGGCGCCAGAGCCGACGGCGTCCGACGGATTCTCCGGCTGCAACGGCCGGATCCGGCAGAATCCGGCCTTACCACCCTGGGACTGATCGAAAGTGCCCCAGAGCTGATCGAAGCCATCGTAAGGGACTAACCAGAACGGGGGTGGTACTACCCCGGAAACAGCTGGTGCGATAGGAGGAAAGTGCCGGCACGGCGAATACCATCCATAACACGACAGCCAAAGTAACGGATACACAACAATCCGATCATCTTTGGCGATCCTGCTCACAACGACGGGCGAACAGCGAAAGAGTTCACGGTTCGTCCGGAACACACGAGGACGGCGGTGACAGCGCGGCTGGTTGTCACCAAGCAGGTCGGAGCGCACGCGACCGTCGCAATCGCCCGCCACCGCCCCGCGGGTGGCGGGCGAGACCAGGGCCCTCGTCCGCGGGGACGCTCAGCGGACGACGAGCATCGGGTCCTCAGGATGGTCGATCCACACCGCCGGAGCACCCGGCGTGACCACCGGCAGGAGCCGGACCCCCCACGGGAGCTGCGCCCCCTCGAGGGTGACCTCCATGGTCCACGACCCCGAGCTCGGAGCCGGCTGCAACTCGGCCAGCACCTGTCCCTCGGCCGGCGACCCGGGCGGCTCCTCGCCGGGCCGCGCCAACAGCACCAGCCGGGGGGCCGGCCCGGTCGCCCGCACCTGGACGCGCAGGGTCCGCCGGCGCCACCCCGCCTTCGACACCGAATAGGTGACGGACGTCAGCTCCGCCGGCGGTGGCACCGGCACCGGCGGCTGGAGCTGGGCCGGAGAACCGAACGGCGCGGGCGGCCCGGGAACCAGGGCGTGGCCCTGGGTCTGGGCGGGTGCGGGGGGCGGCGCGGCGAGCGTGCCGGGGCCGGGTGCGCCGGGACCGGCCGGCGCCACGGGGTGCACGCCGACGTCGGGCGTCGCCGGACCCGTCCCCATGCCGGGGTGCGCCCCGGACGTGGCGGCCGCCGGTCCCGACCCGGGTGCGGCGGCGCCCATCGGGTCCGGCATGCCCATCGGGTCCGGCATGCCAACCGGGTCCGGCATGCCAACCGGGTCCGGCATGCCAACCGGGTCAGCCGCGGGCCGCGGGCCGGCGGCTGACCACTCCTCGTGTCCCGGACGCTGGTCCGCCCCGGACTCGTCCGACGCCACGGGCAGCGGCATTCCCACCGTCGGCGGGCCCACAGGGCCCCCGCCAGTCCCCGGCGCGCCGCCTCCGGCGCTCGGCCCGCCGGGCCCCGCCGGACCGCCGGGGATCGGAAGGGCACCTGTCGCCGGCGGAGGGCCCGGCACCGGCGACGCGCCGGGAGCGGGCTGCGCACCCGAAAGCGGCTGCGCACCCGAAAGCGGCGGGGCACCCGAAAGCGGCGGGGCACCCGTGAACGGCTGGCCGCCGGGAAAGGGTTGGGCGCCGGTCACCGGCGAAACGCCCGGGGACGGCAGGACACCCGATACAGGCGGACCGACCGGAGACGCCGGACCACCTGGGGACGACGGACCGACAGGTACGGGAGCTACGAGCGGAGCGCCCCCGGGCGCCCGGACGGTCTCCGGGGACGGCATGACGTCGATCATGACCGGCCGGGCGTCCGCGGACACCGCGGGCAGTGGTGGCCCACCGGCCGGCGGGCCACCGCCATGGCCGGGAGCGGTACCCCCGTGGCCCGGCGGGGCGGACTGCGCGGGACCGAGCCCGGCGCTGGCGGGATCGTGACCACCGTTGCCGGGACCGTGACCACCGTTGCCGGTCGGGAAGTCGGCGATGCCGGTGGTGAACTCGGAGACGTCATGCGTCACCACCGGGAAGCGGTGCGGAGCCGAGCGGCCGAGCACACCGAGACCACCGACGACCGTGACCGGGGTGTAGATCAGCTCGCCGGATCTTCATGGGCTGCGGAGTCCGGACCCGGCACGGGGTGGTGGATCCGCGGCGCGAGGACATCAGCGGCTGGTCGACAGCCACCAGGATGCTGCGATACGTCGAGGACGCGCACCCCC